>JAEWIW010000347.1 GCA_023386855.1 Bacteroidota bacterium
GAAGAATGCTGCCTGCTATTGAATTTTCAATGGCCATTACACCTCCTTCACTATCCTTCTTATTGGACGCTATTTTCACCACTTCGCGAAAATTAGGACAGGCGATCACTTCAACCTGCTTACCAAAAAACTGCTGCGCTGCAACCTGGTGAAAGCTTCCTTCATAGCCCTGGATGGCAATGCGCGATTGCTCCTGGGCAAGCCCGGGTTTGATCTTTAAATTATCTATGGCCTTTTTTTCCATTTCTTCGGTTATCTAAAACAAGAATCCCGGCACCTGGCCGGGATTCTTTATGTTAATCAGATTATTATTTCGCGTTTAACAAAAGCATTCCCGGCCTACTTTTAAAGTAGAAGTAAAAATAAAAGTAAAAGAAACCGTATGCTGTTGTGCTTTTCATTGAATCAAAAATAACGACTATTGACTTTAGGGAAAAAAAATATTGAAAGCAGTTACGATGTCCAAATAGCCTTCCAGGAGCTGGAAAGCAGGACTGGCAACTATTCCAGCCTTTTCAAAATCTGCTCGTCAATCTTCCTGAACAGGTGTATTGGCCTGAAAATTCTCCAGTTGTTAATCTCCTGCAGTTCAATATAACGGTTCAGTTTAGCCCGGGTAAAATCATACTGGGTCTGTTCGGGCATATTAAGGCAAACTATCCATCCTCCTTCGTCAGTTACTTCTTCAAACCATTCAGTATAATAATCCTTATCTCCACTGTGAAAGTTTAATACATTTTCTGCTATAAGAATGAACTTGGTAATCCCTTCAGCAAAAAATTTATCCACCACTTCTCTTTTAAGATTCATGATATCATTTTCGATGGCATCATTCCATTCACCGATCAATTCAATAACCACGTAGTGTTCATCATAATCTGCCTGTAATACTTTCATATACAGGGTCCTTGATTCAAAGTCATCCCACTGCGGATGGATATAATAATTATAGATGGTTTGGGAAAACTCAAACTCCGAATACTCCCGACCATAAAAAGGCGACCGCTCGTCCTCCTCACTGATATAGATATGGCGCCAGTTATAAAATGGTTCAATCTCGTGCATAAGGCAAGTTAATACAGATTTATAGATCCGTAAATTTGCGCAACGCAGAATTTGATTCAGATCAAAATTTTAAGAATTCTCTTGCCGCTAATATCATTATTGCACAATAACGACCCCGGAACCCTTCTTTATTCCATTCGAATTCACTTTAATAATATAGGCTCCTTTTGAAACAGGTGGTATGGAAAGCTCTATAACCTGGCTTGTTCCGGTAATATTAACCATGCTTTGAAAAGTATGATGCCCCTTTCCGTCCAACATCTGCACTTCAAACCGTCCTTTTAAAGGTTCATTGAACAGGAGTTTTAAACGATTCCCGGTTACAGGATTTGGGAATACCTGTATCAAGGCATTCCTTTCTTCCCTGGCCTGCATAACCGCTGGTAACGGAGCTCTTTTTACTTTTAGAAAATTTTCGTTCGCAAGATCTGAACAATTATAAACCATGACGCCATCCTGCTGTAATACCGGTGTGGCTTCAAGCGTTTCCATGTTCACACGATAATAAGTTTGGGTATTTACCGCACTGGCTAATATCACTTTACCTTCATCATCCACTGCGGCTCCATTAGTGCTATAACCATCCGGTATACCACTTATAATTCCCACAAAACTTGCTTTCAATTGTAAAGGATCTATTTTAAATACATGCCTGTTGGCAGAGAAAAGATAAAGAAGGCCTTCTTCATCCGCTACCATATCTCCTCCCCATCCTGCAGTTTTATCGTGGATGGTAATGCCTGCATTTTTTTCATCATCTTCTAAAGCGCCCAAATCGCGAATGGCCTGTTGTTTTGTTGTGTTGAATTCAATTAGATGCATGGCATCATTCGTTAGCGCATACCCTTTACCGTTAGTATTGATCACCATTCTTGTTATATGGTTCTGCTCCGCTGCGGGTTGTTCTACATTTGTAATAGGCTCATTACTGTAATAATAAAATTTCGGTGTGCTTTCCTTTAAATCAATATAACGTAACTCATTTTTAAAAATGGGACAGAAATATAACCGTTCGTTTTTCCTGTCATAGGCCATCGCCGCAGACAAACCGCCGAAAGGAAGTTGAAACTGGTCGACAGCAACTCCGCTTTCACCATTTACATTAATCTTTGCTTTACTCCTTGCATTAAAAACCTGGTAAGCCTGATCTTTTGATTCATAAATATTGCGAAGTAGCCTTCCGCTGGAAATATCAATTTCCCTGATCTCCGTCCAGGTATATGTACCTCTTGAATTACTGGTAATGGCAAAGGTTTTGGCTGATCTTTGTGCAAGAGAAGATAGAACGCAGATCAAACCACTGAATAGTAAAATTATGGCTTTCATATGCGCTGGTTTGAATGGTTATGCAATCCATAATTTACTTCTTTTAAACGAGGGGTGAAAGCAAGATTTTTTCAGAAAAAGAAAATAATTAAATGCCCCTGATATGGTCAACTGCTTTCTGTACACTACCAAAACGGGTCAGCAACTGCCTTGCGAATGTATAATCTTCAATTGCGCATTGCTCCATTACCATCCTTGTTCCCCGGTCGATCAATTTTGCATTGGTCAGTTGCATGTTGACCATACGGTTATCTTTTACTCTTCCGATCCTGATCATCACGGAAGTGGAGATCATGTTTAACACCAGCTTTTGTGCCGTCCCCGCTTTCATCCGGGTACTCCCCGTAACAATTTCAGGCCCAACGATCACTTCTACGGGGAAATCGGACACAGCGGCAAGGGGGCTTTCCGGGTTACAGGTGATACATCCTGTGCCGATTTCATGCTGGCGGCAATTCCGGAGGGCAGCAATGACATATGGCGTTGTTCCACTCGAAGCGATACCGATCACCAGGTCTGAAGCAGAAATACCGTAGGCTTCAAGATCAAGCCAGCCCTGGCTTTCATCATCTTCAGCATTTTCAATCGGCTTTTGAATAGCTTCCTTTCCCCCGGCAATTACTCCAATAACCCTTTCTGGGGGCATGCCATAAGTTGGTGGTATTTCACTGGCATCAAGGATGCCAAGCCGGCCACTTGTACCTGCCCCGATATAGAAAAGCCTTCCCCCGGCCAGCATTTTATCCGTGATGGCC
>JAEWIW010000011.1 GCA_023386855.1 Bacteroidota bacterium
ACAAGATCCATCAGTCCTGAAAACTTTACAGGTGAAAAAGGAAAGGGCGGAATGGCCGATCCTGTGAAAGACAAGGGTAAACGAAATGTTGCCAATGCTGCTGATGCTGCAAGGGATTTGGGTAAGGGATGGAAGGTGAACCCCTTTATCATTATCAATCCCGGTGAAACCTTCACCATGGCCGATATTGAAGGCCCTGGTGCTATCCAGCATATCTGGATGACTCCAACAGGTAATTATAATTTTTCCATTTTCCGCATTTATTATGATGATGAAAAAGATCCATCAGTGGAGAGCCCTATTGGTCCTTTCTTTGGAACAGCATGGAACCAGTATTCACACCTGAATTCACTGGCTATGACCGTTAACCCGGGAAGTGCTTTCAACAGCTACTGGAAAATGCCTTTCAGGAAAAAGATTAAGATCACCATGCAGAATGTAGACAGTCAGCCGATGCGTTTATACTACCAGGTTGATTATACGCTTACTGAAGTGGGCAATGATGAAGCTTACTTTCATGCACAGTATCGGCGCAGTGATGCCAATACAAAATCGGATCATGTGATCGTTGATAATATTAAGGGAAAGGGCCAGTATGTTGGAACCTTTATGGGTGTTAGCGTGAAGAATAATGGATGGTGGGGTGAAGGAGAGATCAAGTTCTTTATGGATGGTGATAAGGATTATGCCACCATCGTGGGAACAGGTACCGAAGATTATTTCTGCGGCTCCTATAATTTCGAGAACCAGCGCACACACCAGTACCAGGAATTTTCAACGGCCTATGCAGGATTGCACCAGGTGCTGAAGCCCGATGGTTTATACGGATCACAACAGCGCTTTGGTATGTACCGCTGGCATATACAGGATCCTATCCGCTTTGATAAGGATCTTAAAGTAACCATCCAGGATCTTGGCTGGCGCTCTGGAGGAAGGTACCTGGCGCAGCAATCCGATATCATTACCGTGGCATACTGGTACCAGACCGAACCGCATACGAAGTTCCCGGAATTATTGGATGCCAATGGACTTGAAGTGAATTAAACCTAAACCACACTTAACATGCAAACCTCAACAAGAATTTTTCCTGTACTACTGTTCGGCATAAGTATGCTGGCAGCATGTAAAACAGGAGATGGTTCATCCAAAAACAAAAAAGAAATGACTGCCATGAATACACCTGGGCCGGGAAGTTTTGGTTATGACCTGCGCTTCCTCCAGTCGAAAGACGATGGATTGATTGTTTTGCAATCGATGGATGAAAAAGCACAGGTAATTGTATCGCCCAAATACCAGGGCAAAGTGTTTACATCCACTGCATCGGGTATGGATGGAAAAAGCTTTGGCTGGGTGAACTATAAGGCTTTCGATGAACCCGTTAATGATCATATGAATGCTTATGGTGGGGAAGACCGCCTCTGGCTTGGCCCTGAGGGCGGTAAGTATTCGCTTTATTTTGCACCTGGCACTACAATGAATTTCGATAACTGGCATACCCCAAAAGGGATTGATATGGAAAGCTGGAAACTGGTAGGTGAGGATGAAACAAAGGTTTCCATGCAAAAGGAACTTAACCTTTTGAATTATGCGGGCACCACGCTCAAGATAAAATTGATGAGAGAAGTGCAGTTGCTGGAAAAATCCAGGATGGAAGAAATGCTTTCACTTGCCCCGGGATTACCCGTAAATGCCGTAGGTTTTCAAACCGTAAATACTATGGTCAATTCAGGCGACCAGGCATGGGATGAAAGCACTGGTGCGCCCTGTCTTTGGAGTCTCGACATGTTCATGCCATCACCATCATGTGTTATCGTAATACCTTACGAAGATAATGCTAATGGTAAAGTGGCTACTACCGATTATTTCGGCGAGATACCTAAAGACAGGATCAAATATGAAAATGGTGTATTGTTTTTTAAAGCGGATGGGAAGTCGAGGGGTAAGCTGGGCATTCCACCTGCACGTGTAAAAAATGTTGCGGGAAGTTATGATGCAGAAAACAAAGTGCTCACCATTACACAGTTTGATATTGATAAAAAGGGTAAATACCTTAACCAGGAATGGCGTACTGATCGCGCTCCTTTCAGTGGAGATGCAATGAATGCCTATAATGATGGTCCATTGGAAAACGGGTCACAGATGGGTCCTTTCTATGAACTGGAAAGTGTATCGCCTGCAGCATTTCTTCAACCTGGTCAGAAGCTTGTTCATCATCACAGTGTATTTCATTTCACCGGTGATGAAACTGCCTTAAATAACATTGCTCAAAAAGTTTTGGGTGTTTCATTGCAGCAAATACAAGACGCCTTTAAAAATAATTAGTCATACTAAAACATTACCATGCAAAATATACAGTATCCCAAAATAGGTATCCGGCCAATCATTGATGGACGACTTGGAGGCATCCGTGAATCGCTTGAAGATACCACGATGAATATGGCGAAAGCGGTTGCTGATCTCTACAGTTCACAACTTAAATATCCGGATGGTTCACCCGTGCAATGTGTAATTGCCGATAGTTGTATTGGAGGTGTAAAGGAAGCTGCCGACTGTGCCGATAAATTCAGGTTGAACAATGTTGGCGTTTCATTATCCGTTACGCCCTGTTGGTGTTATGGCAGTGAGACGATGGATATGGATCCCTTGATCCCTAAAGCCATCTGGGGTTTTAATGGAACTGAACGGCCTGGTGCTGTTTACCTGGCAGCAACGCTAGCCGGTCATAACCAGAAAGGACTTCCCTGTTTTGGTATCTATGGAAGAGATGTGCAGGACATGGGCGACCAGGAAATACCTGCTGATGTGGAAGAAAGTTTACTTCGGTTTGCAAAGGCAGGACTGGCTGTTGCTTTGATGCGTGGTAAGTCGTACCTCGCTATTGGTTCAGTATCGATGGGCATTGCAGGCTCTATCGTTAACCCCGATTTTTTCCAGGAATACCTGGGCATGCGCAATGAGTATGTTGATTCAACAGAAGTATTAAGAAGGGTTGAACTGAAGATCTATGATGAAGAAGAATACCAGCGCGCACTCGAATGGACAAGAAAAAACTGTAAGGAAGGTGAAGATATGAACGCGAAGGAAAAGCCAAGGGAAGCGCTGGATAAGGATTGGGAGATGGTGGTAAAAATGACATTGATCATTCGCGATATGATGGTAGGAAATCCGAAATTAAAAGAAATGGGATATGCAGAAGAAGCATTGGGGCATAATGCAATTGTATCAGGGTTCCAGGGGCAGAGACAATGGACCGACTTTCAACCCAACGGAGATTTTTCAGAAGCTATACTCAATTCATCGTTCGACTGGAATGGTATTCGGGCTCCTTATATTGTTGCAACAGAAAATGATTGCCTTAATGGAGTATCAATGTTATTCAATTACCTGTTGACCAATACTGCGCAGATCTTTGCAGATGTAAGAACATACTGGAGTCCGGAAGCAGTAAAGCGTGTATCCGGTTGGCAGCCCGATGGGATGGCTGCGCAAGGATTCATTCACCTGATCAATTCAGGATCGGCAACGCTTGACGGAACAGGACAGCAAAGTCGTGATGGCAAGCCTGTGATGAAGCCCTATTGGGAGATCACGGAAGAAGAAGCAAAGGCGTGCGTGGATGCAACAACCTTCCATCCATCGAACAGAGATTATATGCGGGGTGGAGGATTTTCATCCAAGTTTCTTACAAAGGGAGGCATGCCTGTAACGATGTGCAGGGTTAACCTGGTGAAGGGATTGGGGCCCGTGTTGCAGATCGCTGAAGGGCATACGATTGATTTGCCCGCCAATGTTCATGAAATACTGGATAAGAGAACTGATTATATATGGCCAACAACGTGGTTTGTGCCAAGACTTACTGGTGACGGGCCTTTCAGGGATGTTTATTCTGTGATGGCCAACTGGGGTGCGAATCATGGCGCCATCAGTTATGGACATATCGGTGCAGATCTTATTGCGCTGGCAGCGATGCTGCGGATCCCTGTGTGCATGCATAACGTAGAGAATTCGAAAATATTCCGGCCTTCGGCCTGGGCAGCTTTCGGCATGGATCTCGAGGGCGCGGACTACAGGGCTTGTGATGCTTATGGACCTTTGTACGTTTAAGACATGGACCGTGGACCGGGTGCCCGATCGGCCGTCCCAAGGACCGCAGGTCCGTGGTACGGCCAAGGACAATCTTGAAAGGACCGTGGAAAGCCAGTGACCAGTGATTAGTTGACCTATCACTAATCACACTAATCACACTACCCGGCCCCCGGTCCCCGGTCCTAACAAAACCCAAGGCATTTTCCTCGCTTAAAAAACCCTTTTCGTCGCAACATTCATTGCGCTCAACAGCTTTCTGTTCTATTTTGCATTATGCTCAATCAATGGGTCTCCCGTAAGTGGGTAATAATTGGTTTACATTTCCTTTTCTGGATACTGTTCTTTGTATCGCCCTTGCTGCGACCGGTGATGGAAAGAGGTTATATACCTATGGCTCCTGGCATGCTTAAGAGTTTTATAGCATTGCTTTTCTTCAATAATTTTATCCGCCTCATTTTCTTTTATGTCAATGCCTATATCCTTGTGCCGGAGCTGGCTTATAAAAAACGATACCTTGAATATGCCCTGGTAATCATAGGCATCTTCCTGCTGTCGATGGTGTTCGACAAATTCATTTTTGAATTACTCATCGATAGGGGAAGCCATAGTATCTGGAACTTTTTTGTATTCAATATCTTCCCTTACAGTTTCGTCTTCGTGGCCAGTACAGCTTATAAGATGATCATGGATAAAATGAAGGAAGAGTCCATACTAAAGGAAAGGGAAACAGAACAATTAAAGACTGAACTGTCCTTTTTAAGAAGCCAGGTTAGCCCGCATTTCATGTTCAACGTATTGAACAATATGGTGGCCCTGGCCCGCAAAAAATCCGATGCCCTCGAACCTTCACTGATAAAACTTTCTTCCCTCCTGCGTTATATGCTGTACGAAACGGGTGAAGATAAGGTTCCACTCGAAAAAGAACTTCAATACCTGCAAAGTTATATCGACCTTCAGCAACAGCGGTTCGGTAAGAAAATTGAAATCATTACCGACCTTCAACTGCCATCTGTCCAGGTGTATTATATAGAGCCTATGTTGCTGATTCCCTTTGTTGAAAATGCTTTCAAACATGGATCGGGAATGATGGAAGATGCAAGAATAGAAATTAGCTTAAGAGTGCATGCGGGAATCCTGGAGTTTATTGTAAAGAACCGTTACCAGGAATATTCTATGGAAACAAAGGATAAAACATCTGGTATCGGATTGAATAATGTTCGCAGGAGACTCGACCTGTTATATCCTAAACAACACAGTTTGCACATTAATGAAAGTGATGGATGGTTCACCATTTTACTTACCCTTAACCTCCATGGATGATTAAATGCATTGCCATAGATGATGAGGAACTGGCACTGGAATTACTGGTGGATAATATTAAAAGAGTTCCTTTCCTGGAACTGGTCGCTGCCTGCAACGACCCGCTGGAAGCTATTCATATCATGCAGCAACAGCCTGTTGACCTGGTGTTCCTCGACATCCAGATGCCCGGTCTTACAGGCTTGCAACTGATTCAAAGCAGCCGTCAAAAGCCCATGTTCATTCTTGTGACTGCATATGAAAAATATGCCCTTGAGGGTTATTCACTTGATGTAGTGGATTATCTTTTAAAACCCGTTGAATTGCAGCGATTCATTAAAGCATGCAATAAGGCACATGAACTTTCCATGCTTAAGCAGGAAGCAGCGGGTAGATCGTCAGTAGTCGAAAAAGAAAATGATACCCCAGGGTATTTCTTTGTCAACCTGGATTATAGCCTTGTAAAGGTTGAATTTCCCGATATCATTTACATTGAAGGACTCAAGGACTATGTAAAGATTCATTTAAAGAGCACCGGTAAATATATTATTCCACGGGTAAGTATGAAAAGCCTCGAAGATCAACTTCCTTCTTCCCAATTTCTTCGCATTCATAAGTCCTATATCGTCTCTAAATCATCTATTACAGCCATTAGGAAAAGCAGTGTATTCCTTGATGAAATAGAACTTCCCGTAGGAGAAAATTATCGCGATGCAGTGGATGCCTTTACAAAAAGATAGTCTTCGTCGCAACAATTTCCTGCTTCATCTCTTTTGAAAGATCCCGCTTATTCCTGTTTCTATTTTTGGTGCTTCAAACTCCATTTATGAAACAGTTATTAATTTCTTTTTTCTTGTTGATCGGTGCAACAGTCGCCATGGCTCAAGCAAAACAACCTCCTGCCATCGGCCGCATTTATGGTAAACTTGTTGATAGTACCGGCAAGCCTGTTGCTGATGCTTCAGTGATTTTATTACAGAAGAAAATGGATACCGTTTCAAAAAAGCTAAAAGAAGTGCTGGTGAAGGGTATGTCTACCCAAAGAAATGGAGATTTCAATTTCGAAGGACTTCCCATTATGAGCCAGTATATAGTACAGTTCTCTGCCGCTGGGTTTCAACCTAAAAAAGAAGCAGTAAGTCTTATGCCAAATATGCAAGCCGGGAACGCTGCTGGAGATATAAAACCTGGACAGATGACTGGTATGTCTTCCATGGCGGGTGGTTTTGAAAAAGACCTTGGTAAGATGGAATTGAAAATGGATGTGCAGCAACTCCAGGCAGTGGTCGTAACATCAAACAATGCGCGGTTAAGGATGGATATTGATAAGAAAGTTTTCAATGTTGCTCAGGATATTGTAAGTGCAGGTGGTACTGCAGTGGATGTGATGAAGAACGTTCCATCAGTTAATGTTGATATCAATGGAAAGGTAACCCTGCGCAATGCTACGCCGCAGATCTATATCGATGGGAGGCCTACAACGCTTTCGCTCGACCAGATCCCTGCCGATGCTATTGAAAGTGTTGAAGTGATCACTAATCCTTCAGCCAAATATGATGCATCAGGAGGTAATGCGGGCATATTGAACATAGTGCTGAAGAAAAATAAAAAATCAGGTTATAATGGAAACATCATGGCAGGAGTGGATAAACGTGGTGGGATCAATGGTGGAGGGAGTTTCAGCCTGCGTCAGGATAAATTCAATTTCAGTATTAACGGTTTTGCCAACCG
>JAEWIW010000051.1 GCA_023386855.1 Bacteroidota bacterium
GCCTTTATTCCTACAATTGACCAATCAATAGCTAAAAGATTCATGTCTGGTGTAAATCGGTGATTTAAGAGTACCTGAATTTGGTAAAAATGCGAAATCCCTGAAATCTAATGATAATACCGGCAATAATTAACAAAAATAATTTGGAAACCGTTGCCCTGCAGGGATCCGTTGAATTTATAATTTGATAAGGGAAGCTACATAACTGCGCGCTTCTCCATCACTTTCAAAATATTCTTCGAGCGTTGGCTTTTCAATGAACTGGACATATTCCATTGTCCTTTCAATCACATCGGTCATATCCAAAAAACCGATACGATTACGCAGGAAGGCATATACCGCTACTTCATTGGCCGCGTTCATGACACAGGGCAGGTTTCCTCCCTTGAACAGTGCATCGGTTGCCAGGGTTAGGTTCCTGAATGTTTTGGTATCAGGATCTTCGAAGGTCAGCTGGCTGGGTTTCCTGAAATCATATCGTGGAAAATCACTTTTGATCCTGCCGGGAAAGGAAAGTGCGTACTGTATCGGCAGCTTCATATCGGGCAATCCCATCTGGGCCTTGATGCTCCCATCCTCAAATTGCACCATGCTATGGATAATACTTTGTGGATGCACCAGCACCTGTACCTGGTCGGGCTTAAGGTTGAACAGCCATTTGGCTTCAATCATTTCAAGCCCCTTATTCATCAGTGTAGCCGAATCAATAGTGATCTTGGCACCCATGCTCCAGTTGGGATGCTGCAGGGCATGGTCGCGTTTTACATTCACTAAAAAATTTGGTTTCTTACCCAGGAACGGTCCTCCAGACGCGGTCAACACCACTTTTTCCACCTTGTTCCTGCCCTCACCCACCAGGCATTGAAAGATGGCTGAATGTTCTGAATCCACGGGTATTACGGGAACCCTTTTCTCTACCGCCTTCTGCATCACGATATCTCCTGCCACCACCAGGGTTTCCTTATTGGCCAGGGCAACTGCTTTGCCCGATTCCAGTGCCATCAGGGTTGGCTTGAGCCCTGCAAAACCTACGATTGCTGCCAGCATCATGTCATAAACATCCATGGAAGCTACTTCTTCCAGCGATTGCTCCCCTGCAAATACTTTTACATCGGTGGATGCAAGTGCATCCCTGACTTTCTGGAATTTTTTTTCATCCCCGATCACCACGATATTCGGGTTGAAACGGATGGCCTGGCGAACAAGAAGTTCATCATTATTCTGGGCTGTTAGCACTTCCACAGAAAACAAGTCGGGGTTGGAAGCAATAACTTCCAATGCCTGGGTTCCGATGGACCCTGTAGAGCCAAATATCGCAATACGTTTTGTCATGATACTAGATAGGTTAACATGGGGCGTGCAAACTTAAGCATTAAACCAATAATAGGAAGGATTCCAGCGCTGTAGCCAGTTTACGGTCATTACTTAACCTGGGCACTTTATTCTGACCTCCCAGTTTGCCAATACTTTTCATATAGTCGATAAAACCGTTCTTCCTGACCATCCTCACCTGAAGGGGCTGAAGGATATTGCCACGGATAAGATCATCATAATAGATATTCTTCTGGCGGAGATTCTGGTCAACCTTTTCGGCAAAGGCTTGCAGGTTGGAGGGTGTATTCTCGAATTCCACGAACCACTCGTGGTACGATTTGCCGCCTTCCTGGCTTACCATGGGCGCCACTGTAAATTCATTTACGTGGATCCCTTCTTCCTGGGCGGCTTTCATCAGGCTGTATTCCACTTCTTCACCGATCACATGTTCACCGAAAGCACTGATAAAATGCTTTACCCTTCCGGTAACCACCAGCCTGTAAGGCTCGGTGGACACGAATTTCACGGTATCACCGATATTATATCCCCACAATCCCGCATTGTTATTGATGATCAGCGCATAGTTCTCTCCCACTTTAACATCTTTCAAGCTAAGGCGGGTTGGATTTTGCGAGAAAATTTCCGCGGCAGGGATAAATTCAAAGAAGATACCGCTGTTCGTATTCAGTAATAACCCCTCCGTTTCCTGTGAATCCTGGAAAGCCATAAATCCTTCGGATGCAGGAAAGGTTTCAATAGTTGGAATCTTTTTTCCAATGCTTTCAAACAGCCGGGAACGGTAAGGCTCAAAATTCACCCCTCCATGCACCAGCACGGAAAAATTCGGGAAAAGGTCCTTTACCGGTTTGCCGGTTAAAGCAATGAGCCGGTCGAAATACATCTGCATCCATGGTGGAATACCGCTGATCAGCGTCATATCCTGTTTCATGGTTTCCTGTACAATCCGGTCCAGTTTGGTTTCCCAGTCTTCAATACAATTGGTTTCGTAAGAAGGAAGCTGGTTCTTTCTAAGGTAACTGGGAACATGGTGATTGACGATGCCGCTGAGCCTGCCAGTAGGGATACCTGCTATTCTTTCCAGCTCGGGGGAACCGGAAAGAAAGATCATTTTGCCATTGGTGAAAGCGGTATTGCCCGACTCGGCAATATGGCATAGCAGCGCATTTCGTGCCGTATTGATATGGTTGGAAATGGAATCCTTTGAAATGGGAATATATTTCACACCGCTGGTGGTACCAGAAGTTTTGGCAAAATAAATAGGTTTACCCTTCCACAACACGTTTTCACTTCCCTGCTTAACCTTTTCTATATATGGCTTGAACTGCTCATAATCCCGGATGGGAACGGCCTGCCGGAAATCCTCGTATGATTTGACCTGTTCTAACTTATGATCCCGGCCAAAACTGGTTTTAGCGCCAACCTTGATGAGCTCATCCAGTATCGCTTTCTGGTCGGCCACTGCGGTGAACATGCTTTTTTTAATACCTTTTGCGATGTAACTTGCGAACGGTTTTGCCAGGAACGATTTGATCTTCATAGTTTCTTATATGCTCCGGCAAACCTAGGAAAACTAATTTGGAAAACTTAATCCAATCAAAGGAATGACCAGCCGGAAGAAATGGATCTCTTAACCGGATAAATTTGTTTTGATTTTTCTTTTGGTTATTTATTTCAATACCCTACCTTTGCACTCCTAATTTTTGGAAATTTATGTTCGCAGTTGTAAAAATAGCCGGTCAGCAATTCAGGGTCCAGAAGGATCAAACCTTGTATGTTCCCCGTGTTTCAGGAAATGCGGGAGATGCTGTAGAGTTCTCTGATGTCCTCTTCACCACAGGTGATGATGGTAAATCAAGTTTTGTTGATGTTAAGGCTACCGTGAAAGCGGAGATCCTTGGACAGGTTCAGGGTGATAAAGTGATAGCCTTTAAAATGAAAAGGCGTAAAGGTTTCCGTAAGAAGCACGGTCACCGCACCCAGTATACCAAGATTCGCATCAGCGAAATCGCGTAGTAACTCATTTGATCAAACTCATTGAAAAAATAATTTTTTATGGCTCACAAGAAAGGTGAAGGTAGTGTAAAAAACGGCCGTGACTCCCATAGCAAGCGCCTTGGAGTTAAGATTTACGGAGGTCAGCCCGCATTGGCTGGAAACATCATCGTTCGTCAGCGTGGTACCCAATACCATCCTGGCAAGAACATCGGCGTAGGAAGGGATTATACCCTTTTCGCACTGGCTGATGGCGTGGTTGAATTCAGGAAAACCCGCGAAGCCAAGACCATCGTTAGCGTGGTTCCTGCTTCTTAATTTGACCCGGGTTGAAAAACTTTTGGTTATTAAGATTAATGTTTAATTTTATTAACATTAAATTCTTTTTTACTAACCATTAAATTTCAACTCATGGCAACAAAGAAAAAGGCCGCTCCTAAAAAGGCCGCAACAAAGAAATCTGCCACTAAAGTAGCCCGCAAGGCTGCTCCAAAAAAAGCTGCAAAGAAAACCGCTAAAAAAGTGGCCAAAAAAGCAGCTCCAAAAAAGGCAATAAAGAAAGTCGCTAAAAAAGCCGCTCCCAAAAAGGCCGCAAAAGCCTGACAAAAGGAGTAAGATAATGGAAAGTCCCGCTGGTCGGGACTTTTTCTTTTTCCTATTTTTACCCTTCATCAATCCTGGATTAATGGATAATTATTTTATTGCCGACCAGTTTTCCATGCTTTCTAAATTGATGGATATCCATGGCGACAACTCCTTTAAATCGAAATCATATAGCGTAGCTGCTTTTAATATTGAAAAGCTTCCTGTTCAACTCAACAGTATTCCCCGTGAAGAGATCTTTTCGCAAAAAGGAATTGGCGATTCAGTTGGAAAAAAAGTGATCGAGATCCTTGACCATGGCCACCTGAAGGCATTATTGGAATACGTGGAGAAGACACCGCAGGGTGTTTTGGAAATGATGAACATCAAGGGTCTTGGCCCAAAGAAAATTGCCACCATATGGAAAGAAATGGAAATTGAATCGCTTGGAGAACTGCTCTATGCCTGCAATGAAAACCGGCTGGCCCGATATAAAGGATTTGGCGAGAAAACCCAGCAGAGCGTTCAGCAGTCGATCAATTTCTATCTTAAAAGCAAGGGCAGTCATCTCTATGCTGAAGTGGAACAATATGCAGTTACTATTAATAAAATACTGGAAGAACAATTTCCTCAAACCAAAATGACTGGCGCTTTTCGCCGGCAGGCCGAGATCATTGATTCCCTCGAATGGGTAACCACCGCATCGGTAAAAGAGCTTACCGATTTTTTTTCTTCGAAGGGATATGAGACAGTTGACACAGATGCTACATTATCTTCCTTCAGGGGTGAAGAAAATGTACTGCTGAACTTTCATTCGGTCGACCAGCGGGTATTTTATAAAAAACTTTTTGAAACCAGTTGCAGCGAATCATTCCTGGAAGCCTGGAATAAACAGGCTCCTGTTGCTGACGATATGTATACCTCCGAAGAGGATATTTTCACCCAAGCAGGCAAGCCCTTTCTTCCCCCCTATCTCCGTGAAGTTCCTTCGGTACTGGATCGATGGAAGGATAACTATGAGCATCCTATCCAGGCGAATGACATCCGTGGAATTATTCATTCGCATAGCACCTGGAGCGATGGTTCACATACCCTCATAGAAATGGCCAGGGCCTGCATGGAAAAAGGCTATGAATACCTGGTGATCAGCGACCATTCCAAATCGGCTTTTTATGCCAATGGATTACAGGAAGAAAGAATACTGCAGCAACACCAGCAGATCGATGAACTGAATGAACGCTTTGCCCCTTTTAAAATATTTAAAAGCATTGAATCGGATATACTGTATGATGGATCACTGGATTATGCCGACGAAGTATTGAAGAGTTTCGACCTGGTCATTGCATCAGTTCACTCGAATTTAAAAATGGCGGAAGACAAAGCCATGATGCGATTGATAAAAGCAATTGAAAATCCCTATACTACTATACTTGGACATATGACCGGTCGTTTGCTTTTAAGCAGGCCGGGTTACCCTGTTGATCATTATCGCATTATTGATGCCTGCAAAGCCAATAACGTGGTGATTGAACTCAATGCCAACCCGCGCCGACTGGATATGGATTGGCGATATATTGATTATGCGCTTGATAAAGGCGTTATGATTTCCATTGACCCCGATGCACACGATACCAGTGAATTTGACCTTTGCCGGTATGGAGTGCTGATGGCCCAGAAAGCCGGGGTGAGAAAGGAAAATAATTTAAGCAGCATGGGGTTAAAAGAATTTGAAGCTTATTTACACCACCTTTAAATAAGGAAGCTTCACAAAAAACGTAGTCCCCACTTCCTCTTCAGTTTCAAACCAGATATCTCCATGTGCCTGCTCGGCAATGCTCTTGCTCATGGCAAGGCCAAGCCCCGTACCGGAACTCTTTGTGGTGAAATTTGGGGTAAAGATCTTATCCCTCATCGACTCGGGAATACCAGCGCCATTATCCTGAACACTCACGATTATAAATTCATCAGTAATCTTCTCCTCCACCCTGATGAGTTTATCATCAATATATTCGCCGGCTTCAATGGCATTCTGGAACAGGTTGGTAAATAACCGGTTTAACTGTGTTTTATCTGCATAAACCATCACTTTCTGCTGAACAGGCTTCCAGGAGAAATCAAGGTTCTCCGTGGATTCATACAAGGAGGATAGGGAATATATGAGGTCATGCAGGTCAAACACTTCATTTTTCGGGTTACCAATATTGGCAAACTGTGAAAAATCAGACGCGATCTTACTAAGGTGATCGATCTGCTCAATAAGTGTTCTGGCGACATTTGCCGTCATGGCCTTGACATCCACTGAATTATTATCAATGGCTTTCTGGAGATACTGGATACTGAGTTTCATTGGTGTCAGCGGGTTCTTTATCTCGTGCGCCACCTGCCTTGCCATTTGTCGCCAGGCTCCTTCCCTTTCATTCTTGGCCATGGCTTCCGCACTTTCATCAAGCTTGTGAAGCATCTTATTATATTCCTTCACCAGTTCACCGATCTCATCATTTCTTTTCCACTGGATCTCCTGGTTGGTTCTTTCCAGGTTGATGTCACGCATCTTCTGTCCAATGATGGTAAAGGAAGAAGTGATCCTGTTGGTGATGAATAATGCAATCGCTCCTGCAATCAAAAATATAAATGCATTAAGGTTGATAATGGTGACAAGGAAATTGGAGATCTCCTGTTTCAACTCCACCTGCGTACTAAAAAAAGGAATATTGAGATAAGCATAGGCAATGCCAAGATCATTTCTTACAGGGCAATAGATACTGAAATACTTAACCGCCCCCATGTGTTCTTCAGTAAGGTATTGAACGGCACTTAGGTTATTAAGATGATAAAATGCTTTTGGATTCATCTTGGAACTTAATACCCCTTTATTATACACGAAAGGATTGGAAGAAACCCTCAGGTCGCCCGAAGTATCATACAGGTTTACATCTGTGCCATGTATGTCGGCGATATCCTGCATAAGCCGCTCCAGCTCAGCGCTGGCACTGCTTTCAAAAAGATACATCGGGTCGGTACGGTCATAGGTTTCCGACATCTTGTTTTGAACCTCTTTGACCATGATCTGTATGGTCCTGCTTAACCTGTCTTCATTTGAACGATCGTAACGGTTAATAAAGAACAGTATCGTGGCTACACCAATCACCACAAACGAAAGCAGGGTAACCAAAATGATGGTACTATGGATCTGCGACCTGATGCTAAGTTGCCAGTATTGTCGCAGGCTGTTCACTTTCATCCTTGACCTGATCAGCAATATACTCACCCGGTAAATTGCCAGCAGCAAAAGGAATGTACTGAAGATGTAGGAAAACAGTGTAATACCTTCAATAAAGCTATTGTCTTTCTTCACGATCACCACCACTTTATCATTATCCTTTTTATACCATAACTCTTCATACTCTGCTTTATACCTTATCTCATATTCCCTGCTGGGAACGCGGCTTACTGAAAGCGTCGTAGAAAAGGGATAATCATTATAATGATTGATAAGATCGAGCTTGTTATAAATGGCATAGCTATAATCAGGCGAATATTCAGGAACAGGCTCCTTTGTCTGCTTGAACAATTCCGGTATCAAAGCATCACTTTTATATCGCTTGGGTTCTGATAATACAAAGAAATATCCTTCTACTTCACCAAGTGTATCCCTGACCATTCGCCTGAACAGGTAAGTGAATTTATCATACGACTTTTCAAAATATCGCAGGTCATCGATATTGGTCTTCTTGCCCTGTATATTGAAAATGGTATTCAGCGTATCATAAGAAATAGGAATCTCATTATACAAAGGCCGCTGGTGTTCATCAAAAGTGTAGATCTTGGTATCGAACTTATTGAGGTATGCACTGAAGTTCTTATTTATGATGCTGTCTTTAAGGAACCTGTTGGCAGGCTGGAACTTGAACCGCTCAAAATTGGGTGCAAGAAAATCA
>JAEWIW010000067.1 GCA_023386855.1 Bacteroidota bacterium
CCTGTCCCGATCTCCAAAACTTTTTCAAATGGTTTTACTTCGAGCAGCTGAGTCTGGTAAGCAACAGTATAAGGTTGTGAAATGGTTTGTCCTTCAGCAATAGGAAAAGCTTTGTCTTCATAAGCCACCTGGTCAAATGCTGAATCAAGAAAATAATGCCGGGGGATTTTGTTCATGGCATCAAGCAGTTTTTCATCGGATATCCCCTTTTGTTTCAATAGGTCGATCAACTGTTTCCTCAGGCCTTTATGCCTGTAGGTGTCTTCATAATTCCTCATAATCGGCAAAGTTAACCAAGCAAACGGGTTCTGGAAAAATGGTTTTTGCTTATCTTCCCTGATCATTATATGATGTAAATCATTATATTGAACCAACTATTGCTAAAGCCATCTTATGAAGTTAAGGTCCCTGCGGGTCATATTGCCATTTATTGCCTTCACTGCTCTTTGGATATCCTGTATGAATAACCAGGATGATCCGGAACTTCCTGAAAAAGTCAGTTATAACTTTCATATCCGCCCGATTCTTTCCGACAAATGTTTTAAATGTCATGGTCCCGATGTGGCCACCATGGAAGCAGGATTGCGGCTCGACCAGGCAAAATTTGCCTATGCCCCGCTTAAGGAAACCAAGGGTGAATTCGCTATTGTTCCCGGTAAACCCGATGAATCGGAGCTGATCAGGAGAATTGCCTCCACTGATTCTTCTTACATGATGCCTTTACCCTCATCACACCTGGGCTCACTGAGCGCCTATGAAGTGAAATTATTCCGCAAATGGATTAAGCAGGGAGCGGAATATGAACCACACTGGGCCTTTATAAAACCTGTCAAAGCAAAGCTTCCAAAAGTAAAGCAGCAAGACTGGACTAATAACGAAATTGATTATTTCATACTGCGCAAAATGGAAGAAGCAGGTATGAAGCCTAATGAAGAGGCTCCAAAGGAAATATTATTAAAAAGACTTTCACTTGATCTTACCGGCCTTCCACCAACTGAAGCCATGATGCAAAAATTCACCACTGATCAAAGTGAAAAAAGTTATGAGACCATGGTGGATGCATTGCTTGCTTCAAAACACTATGGTGAAAAAATGGCCCTGCACTGGATGGATATTGCCCGTTATTCCGATAGCTATGGATACCAGGATGATAATATCCGCACTCAATGGCCATGGCGCGACTGGGTGATCCATGCCTTCAATAAGAACCTGGCCTATGATTCCTTCGTTACCTGGCAGCTTGCCGGAGATATGCTGCCGGATAGCAGCAAGGAAAAATTGCTCGCAACAGCTTTCCTTCGTAATCATAAATACACTGAAGAAGGGGGAGTGATACCTGAAGAATATCGTGTTGAATACATCATTGATAAAACAAAAACATACGGAAAGGGAATACTTGGACTGACCATTGAATGTGCCCAATGCCATGACCATAAATATGATCCCATTTCACAGGAAGAATATTTCCAGATGTTTGCTTTTTTCAACAACACGAAAGAAGCAGGATATGAAGGTGATGTGTCGGTGTCAAAGCCTGCTAAAACACCATGGATGACGATCTCGGATGATGAGGCCAAAAACATTTTCTCTTTCATGCATAAAAAAGATACCGGAAATATGATGGTATCGGTAATGGGGGAACTCGATACCATGCGTAAAACTTACCTTCTTGAAAGAGGACTCTATGATCATCCTACAAAACAGGTCATGCCAAAAGGCATTGCTGCAGTACTTCCATTTGATAGCACAAGGTTTCCTCAAAACCGGCTTGGACTGGCGGAGTGGACATTTGATAAAAACAATCCTTTAACGGCAAGGGTATTTGTAAATCAATTATGGCAGGAAATATTCGGAAAAGGAATAGTAAAAACCTCCGGTGATTTTGGAATGCAGGGTGAACTGCCATCGCATCCAGAATTGCTCGACTGGCTCGCGGTTGACTTTATGGAAAATGGTTGGAACATTAAAAGACTGGTCAAACAAATTGTAATGTCTTCGACCTATAGGCAATCTTCTACGGTAACTGAAGAGAAGCTTCATAAAGATCCGGAGAACAGGCTGATGGCTAGAGCTCCACGCCAGCGGGTTAAGGCTGAAATAGTACGTGATATCGTGCTTGCTTCCAGTGGCCTGTTGGTAAAAGCGATCGGGGGGCCAAGTGTTAAACCATACCAGCCTAAAGGCATGTGGGAAGCGGCAACATCAGGAAGGGGAGAACTTGCAGTATATAAGCAGGACAAAGGTGAAGATCTTTATAGAAGAGGCATGTATACCTTTATCAAGCTAACGGTTCCTCCTCCCAGTATGATCATGTTTGATGCCAGCAATCGCGACCAGTGTGAAGTAAAAAGGCTGCAAACCAATACACCATTGCAGGCGCTTGTAATGATGAATGATCCCACTGTACTTGAAGCTTCAAGAGTGCTTGCCCAGGTGCTTATAAAAGAAAAAGATTCGAAAGCAAGTTTGAACAGAGCCTTTAAAAGAATTATCTGCAGAACACCTACTGAAAAGGAAAGCAACATACTCCAAAAATATTACCAGGAGCAACTGGACGCATTTACATCGGGAAAACTTCATGCAACAGAAATATTACAGGTAGGTGAATATCCAATGGATCCTTTGGCAGATAAAAATCAACTGGCTGCAATGATGAAAGTTGTCAACCTTGTTTATAACATGGAAGAAGCCATAACAAAAAGCTGATCATGCAAAAAGAAATTTTAGAACACCGGTTAACCCTTAATCGCAGGCGATTCCTTTCGAGGTTAAGTCTTGGTATCGGGAGCGTAGCGCTTGGATCATTACTGGTACCCGGCTTATTTGAAGGGGCAACGGAAGAAGAAGCGATCATGTCGCAGCTTCCACATTTTGCACCCAAAGCAAAACGCATTATATATCTTTTCCAGAATGGTGCCCCATCACAACTGGATTTATTTGATTATAAACCCAAGCTCCAGGAGATGTTTGGTGAGGACCTTCCCGCATCAATAAGGATGGGTCAGCGACTTACCGGTATGACTTCGGGACAGAAAAAATTCCCGCTTGCAGGCTCTGTGTTCAACTTCTCACGTTATGGTGAGGCTGGTGCCTATATCAGTGAATTGCTACCGCATACTTCAAGAGTAGTCGATGATATCTGCATCATTAAAAGTATGTACACCGAAGCCATTAACCATGATCCTGCACTTACCTTCTTTCAAACAGGAGCACAGATTGGCAATCGCCCAAGTATGGGTGCATGGTTAAGTTATGGACTGGGTAGTGAGAATAAAAATCTTCCAGCTTTCTGCGTGTTGTTATCCAAGGGAAAAGGAAATGGCCAGGGTGTTTATTCCAAACTTTGGACCAATGGGTTCCTTGATTCCGTTCACCAGGGCGTTCAGTTCAGCAGCGGGGAAGATCCTGTATTATACTTGCAAAACCAGCAGGGCATCGATAAGAATGACCGCCGTAAAATGCTCGATCATCTTGCAGAACTCAATGAAGAATCTTATAAAGAATTCGGAGATCCCGAGATCCATGCAAAGATCCAGCAATATGAAATGGCTTACAGGATGCAGACCGCAGTGCCTGCTATTACTGATCTTACCAGTGAACCTGAATCAGTAATTAAGATGTATGGACCCGACTGCCTTGTGCCTGGAACCTATGCCGCCAATTGTTTATTGGCAAGAAAGCTTTCAGAGAACGGAGTGCGCTTTGTTCAGTTATATCACCAGGGATGGGATGGTCATGATAACCTTCCATCCCAGATCAAGGGGCAGTGCCTTGATACCGACCAGGCATCGGCTGCCTTGCTTACAGATCTTAAGCAAAGAGGCCTGCTCGATGAAACACTGGTGATCTGGGGAGGAGAATTCGGAAGAACAAATTATTGCCAGGGTGCATTGACCAAGGAAAACTACGGAAGGGATCATCATCCGCGCTGCTTTACCATCTGGATGGCAGGTGGTGGCGTTAAACCCGGGGTATATGGTGAAACAGACGACTTTGGATACAATATCATCAAAGACCCTGTTCATGTAAACGATTTTCATGCAACCGTACTAAACCTGATGGGTCTTGATCATGAGAAACTCACCTTCCGCCATCTTGGACGCAGGTACAGGCTTACAGATGTAGCAGGTAAAGTTGTCAATGGTATCATAGCATAATCAATTTTATCACCATTATTCAAACCAATATGCAGAGAAGAAAATTTCTTCAGCAAACCTCTTTAGGAATCGCAGGATTGATCATTAAACCAGGATTTTATATGAGTACTGAAAATATTCTTGGCCATAATGGCAAAAAATATAAACTGGAAACCGACTGGAGCCAGGCGGATGTAACAAGGAATCCAGTCAATGATTGTCATGAGATGGTACAGGATTCAAAAGGAAGAATTATTCTTCTTACAAACGAAACAAAGAACAATGTATTGATCTATGATAAAAGCGGGCGCCTGCTAAGCAACTGGGGAAGGGAGTATCCTGGCGCTCATGGATTGACGATTTTTAACGAAGGAGGGAAGGATGTATTATTCATCTGCGATAATAACCGCCACCAGGTTATCAAGACAGGCATTGATGGAAAGCAGCTGATGGTGCTGGATTACCCGAAAGAAACCGGGCAGTATTCAAAGGCAGAAGAATATGTTCCTACTGAAACGGCAATAGCAAAGAATGGTGATATATATGTTGCAGACGGATATGGAAAGGATTTTATCATTCAATACGATTCAAAAGGAAAATATATCCGTCATTTTGGTGGAAGAGGAAATGAAGAGAAACACCTGCTGAATGCACATGGTATTTGCATCGATTATCGTGATGCTTCAAAGCCCGTACTGATCGTTTCTTCAAGGCAGCAGAATGCTTTCAAACGATATACACTTGAAGGTGAATATATCGATACGATCTCCTTGCCAGGGGCATGGGTTTGCAGGCCTGTTATAAAAGATGATTTTCTTTATGCTGCAGTATTGCAAACGGACAATATGCAGGGGCAACATTCAGGTTTTGTAACTATCCTCGATAAAGATTTTAAAGTTGTATCAAACCTGGGAGGTAATGAACCGCAATATGTTGATGGAAAACTTCAGCCCATGCATCAAACCGAAAAGGCATTTTCCTATCCTCATGATGTTTGTATCGATGATGAAGGTTCATTGTATGTTGCGCAATGGAATTCGGGGAAAGTATATCCTTATAAATTAAAGCCTGTAGTGTAAGCATGATCCGAGCCCGTAATGTCCTTTTCAACATATCCCTGGCACTGAATATACTACTCCTGTTTCTTGTCATTTTTGAAAGCAGGATGGAACTTCCACTTTGGCTGCAGGTCACTGGCCGGATGCACCCGTTGTTCCTGCACTTTCCCATCGTGTTGCTCATCGTACTGATCTTTGTTGAGTGGAATAATGTAAAGGATGAAGTTTCATCCCTGAAGAGCGACCTGTTGCTGCTATCCGTTTCCCTCATGGCGGTGATCACTTCGCTGATGGGACTATTTCTTTCAAGGGAAGAAGGTTATAACGAGGAACTCATCAACTGGCATAAATGGGGTGGCGTTTCATTGTCCTTCCTGGTGTTTTTATGGTACCTGGTAAGAAGTGAAATCCGTTTACATAAGCCATACTTTTATGCCATCAGTTTTCTTTCCATATTGTTATTGATCATCACTGGTCACCAGGGAGCCGATCTTACGCATGGTGAAGATTTCCTGTTCGAGCCATATGACAGGATACAGGAGCAGGCTCCTGTTGCATTGGAGGACGCAGTAGTGTTTACACATATGGTTAAGCCGATTATCCAGGATAAATGCATCAGTTGCCATAACGAGAAGAAGGCAAAAGGTGAACTGATCATGGAAACTGAAGAGCTGCTATTGAAAGGAGGGAAGAATGGTAAACTTTGGGATACCCTGCATGATGATCTTGGGTTGATGTTCGAAAGAATAAATCTTCCCATGGACCAGAAAAAACACATGCCTCCTAAGTCAAAACCACAGTTGACAGAAGAAGAAATTCTTATTCTTGAACAATGGGTGCGATCGGGCGCAAGCTTTACCATGAAGGTCGTTGATCTTCCGGAATCCGATACTTTAAGATTGCTTGCGATGGAAAGATTTGGAAAGGAACAAACTGAACAATACGATTTTGATCCCGCTGATGAATCAGTGGTAAATAAGTTAAGTGATAATTACCGTAAGATCGAACCTATTGCTGCGGGTTCGCCTGCGTTGAAAGTAAGCTTTTATGGTGTGGCTCAATATGAACCCGGGAAGTTAAAGGAGCTGGCTGCCTTAAAAAACCAGGTTGTTGAACTTAACCTTAATAAAATGCCTGTTGAGGATGCTGATGTGAAAGTGATTGCCAGCATGAAGAACCTTAGGAAACTGAATCTTTCCTTTACAAAAATCACAGGGAAATCATTGAAAGAGCTTAATGCATTGAAGGAACTGAAACATCTTTCATTATCAGGTACCAAAGTGCAGGAAGAGGATCTTGCATTGCTGAAAGGCTTGCCAGAATTGAAAAAGCTTGAAGTTTGGAATACGCCACTGGAAAAAGAGCCATCCACTTTTTTTGCACAGGTGCTTCCCAAGGTAGAAGTAGAAACAGGGTTTAGTGGTGATACCGTGGTGATACAGTTGAATAGTCCTGTTATCGAAAATGAAGAGCAGATATTTAATGATCCAATGAAGCTTCGTATGAAGCACTATATAAAGGATGT
Source organism: Bacteroidota bacterium (assembly GCA_023386855.1). Classification (GTDB taxonomy): domain Bacteria; phylum Bacteroidota; class Bacteroidia; order Chitinophagales; family Chitinophagaceae; genus Flavitalea. Next base: position 6,720 of record JAEWIW010000067.1, read on the forward strand.
GGCCATACGGTATACATTAGACGGAACAGATCCTGACAGCATACATTCGCCGATTTATAACGGCGATGTAGAGATCAGAAGCAATACAAAGCTTAGGGCAAAAGCATTCAAGCCAGGATGGATAAGCAGCCCAATCGTTGAAAGAAATTTTTACAGGTCGTCGGTAAAACCAGATTCTGCTTATTTGCTTACTACCCCCGAACCCAATTATAAAGGAGAGGGAGCAAAGACGCTTATCAATGGAGAGAAAGGTGATTTTAATTTCCGGAGTGGAAAGTGGTTGGGATACCGTAATGGATCAATGGAATTAATGCTTTATTTCAACTCCCCTAAAAAGATTTCATCGCTTTCGCTGAGTACACTGGTGGATATACCCAGTTATATCATGCCTGCACAATCAATTGAATTGTATGAAGTGAATGATAAAGGAACTTCAAGGTTAATAAAAAGGATCCGGCCTGCTGCACCTGTTAAGGAAGAAGGTGGGGGAGTGATGAAAGGCTTTGACCTGGCGTTTGATCCAATAACGGTAAAACAATTAAAGCTGGTGGTAAAGCCTTTTGGAAAACTTCCTTCATGGCACCGGGGTAAAGGAGAGAACGGCTGGTTCTTTATTGATGAAGTGTTGCTGAACTAATGGGTAGCTATAAAAAAAATGGCCGGCATATGCCAGCCATCCGTGAACCGGACAGGATTCGAACCTGTGACCTACTGCTTAGAAGGCAGTTGCTCTATCCAACTGAGCTACCGGTCCATCTCCCTAAAGAGGGTGCAAAAGTAAGGATTCCCGCTTAATGGCAGGAAAAAAATAGCAGGAATTTTCTCCATGCTTATCAGTCCTCCTCGTTCCTTGTTTCCACTCTCTTCCATTGCCCGGGTAATTCACCATTGAGAAATTCTATGGATCTTTTAACCACTTTGTTATCCCTGTATATTTTCCGGTGACCTAACCCTTTCGTAATAATAAATTCCAGGTTTGTAAAACCTGCATCCCTGGCTTTTAAAGCATCTTTAATGGGTGTCAGATCATCCTCTTCATCATGGAACCAAAGAACAGGCCCTTTTATATTTTTCATGGCCCTGGCAACAGAAAAGTGTTCCGGTCCAACCC
>JAEWIW010000070.1 GCA_023386855.1 Bacteroidota bacterium
AAGATCTGAACTATAACTATCGTTGATGATAGAACAATCATTGATTCCCTGCTTCAGTTCAAGCCGCATAGCTACCGAGGAAAGCTGGTGCATGCCGTTTGTGATGGCGTTGTCATCGATGCCCAGATGTAAAAGAAGGCACCAGCAATGCATGGCATTTTCCAGTGATGCCTGGTCGGTAAAAGGAATGCTGATACTCACTTCACGTTCATGGAATGTTGCATGAACCGTAGTAACATTTGCAACCTTCATTACCTGCTTAATCATTAATGCTGCAGGCTTATGCAAGCTCCAGTTCACCAGTTGAAGCTGGCCGGGCCATTGGGTTTGCGATATGATTTCATCAATGAGCTGGTGATCGCGACAGTATATCAGCACATTTGATGTTTGAAATAAAATGAGCTTTTCCCTGATCTTGGCCTGTATATTTTCAAAGCCTTCATTATGTGCCTGGCCAATATTGGTGAATATGCCAATGGTAGGTTGAATGATCTTCTGAAGAGCGGCCATCTCGTGTTCGCGCGAGATACCTGCTTCGAATATCGCCAGCTCATTGATCTCACTCATCTGCCATACACTCAGCGGAACACCGATCTGTGAATTATAACTGCGCGGACTTCTTACAATACTGAAATGATCCTGCAGCAATTGGTTAAGCCATTCCTTGACAATGGTTTTACCATTGCTACCCGTGATGCCAATAACAGGAATATGGTACAGCGACCGGTTATAAGCTGCAAGCAATTGAAGCGCTGCAAGTGCATCATTCACATAAAGCACATTAGCGCCAGTGAGCCTTGAAGTTCCGATGCGTTGATCCACTACAAAATTCCTTACTCCACGCAAATAAAGTTCTTCAATGAAAGCAGCGCCGGAGCGCCTTTCACTGGTGAGTGCAAAGAATAATGAATCTTCCGGGAAGACGAGCTTCCTGCTGTCGAGCAATAAATGCAGGATGCTGTCATTCGTTCCTACGGAAAGAAATTCCGCTTTAAGAATGGCAGCTATATCGTTGATAAAATATTTCAATCTGTTTATTTAATGCAGGTCAATATCACTGGCAGGTGATTCAGCCGTATCATCTTTTTCTTTTTGTGCAACCTGCAATGAATATACAATGGAGGCTGTGATGCAAACCAGTATCACCAGCAGGGAAACATAAATGGGGATAGTAATATGAAATATTTCCACCAGCATTTTCAAACCGATAAACACCAGCACGGCAGCAATACCCTGTTGAAGATGGGTGAATTTATTGACAGCTCCTTTAAGCAGGAAGAAAAGTGAACGAAGACCAAGCACGGCAAAAGTGTTCGAGGTATAGATCACCAGCCTGTTGGTGGAAATTCCGAATACAGCAGGGATGGAGTCCAGTGCGAAAACAATATCGGTGGTAGCCAGCATCACTACTACTGCGAACATGGTAGTGAAATATTTTTTACCGTTCACCTTCACGGTAAATTTTCCATTACCATCATGGGGCACAAGTGGAAATACTCTTTTTATAGTGCGGTAAACCTTATTGGATTCCAGGTCGATGGCCTCTTCCTGTTTGGCCGAAAACATATTGATACCGGTATATACCAGCACTCCTCCAAATATATAGAGCAGCCATTCGAACCTTTCAACCAGTTCAATTCCTATGGTAATGAAAATGAGCCGAAAAATGATGGCCATAAGGATACCGATCAGGAGCACGCGTGCATAGAAATCTTCACGGATAGAAAAGAAGGAAAGGATGAGGATGAAAACGAAAATATTATCGATGCTGAGCGACCATTCGGTGAGGTAGGCGCTAAGGTATTCCAGTGCTGGTTTTTGACCCTCTTCATACCATACAAAACCCATGAAGGCAATGGCCAGGAAAACCCAGAAGGCGGTTTGCCAGAGCGCTTTTTTCATGGTGATATGGGCGTTCTTTTTACTGAGCAAACCAAGATCAAAGATCAAAGCAAGAACCAATACTACACCAAACCCTAAATAGGTGATCATTTCCGGACTCATCGAAAAAAATTAAGTTGCAAATATAGCTATTTACCCCGTGGCACGGGGCCGTGCCACGCCCCCGTGCCACGGGGTATGGTCAACGGTACTTTTTCCCCCTCAAATACTGGTAAATCCCGGAAGCCAGCAGCACCAGCAATACGGGAATGGCCAGTACCATTAACTGCCATGTCCCTTTTCCCTCCTCTACTTTAGCTGGGTCGAGCATGCGCAGGGCGATATCTTTTCCCCTGGTTTCCAAAATACCAGAAGGGTTCACCAGGTATTCAAGGCAGTTCAATAAGAAATCCTTATTAGCATACTGGACCCCGGTAAACTGGTTATAACCCATTGGCAGCGGGCCTTCCTTCTGCGTTACTACGTTACCGGCGATATCGGCGTCAGAAATCACCACCATGCTGGTAGCTATTGAACGGTTTTGAAAGGGTTGTCCCTGGGCAGAGAGATAGCCTGCCATTTCCCTCGAAATCCTGTTGGAAAAAAGAGATTGAAAATTTCCTTCCAGCAATACGGCCACCGGGATATGCGAACGGTTGAATGTTTTAAGGTCATCTTCACTTTTAACCGAATTCAGGGAAACAAGCGCCGGCGTACTCAGGGTTCTTGAACTGGCAGAACTGGCCAGCAATACGGTTTTCCTTACATCAGCCGAAGAAATGGTATCGAGTGAGTTGGGGAATATCGATAGTACTTCACCCAGGTTTTTACTGATGGGGTGACCGCTGTAAGAAGATAATAGTGGGAAATAAGGCCATGGCACCAGCTGCATCTGTGGTTCATTGCCGTAATTGCCCACTACTAAAGGAACTTTATCTGATTGAAGATCCTGCAACAGGTCCTGGTTGATCCTGACCCCATAGCGGAACAGCAGGTCGTCCAGGTTCAGTCCCCGGTCGAAAGCAATAAAATCGCTCTGTGTACGCATCAGGCTGTCCATTTCCGCATAAAGCCTGTCCACCATCCACACCAGTTTACCACCCTGCATCACATATTGGTCGAGCTTCAGTTTCTGTTCATCCTTAAAGGCCGTTGAAGGCTTCATGATGATGACCGCATCGAATTGTTTTGGGATCAGCGGCACACTATCGATCGGCAGGAAGCCAAATCCATACGAAGGCTTCAGCGTATTTTCTATCAGGTCATAAACATTATAGGTCAGCGGCTCCCCGTTGCCCAGCAGGTATCCTACAACGGGCACAGTGTCGGTAGTCACTTTCTGGATCGCATTGGCAAATTTATATTCAAGCAATGCTTCTGCTTTGTTGAGCGATTCATAACCACCCTGGAGGTTGAGCCCCTGCAGGAAATTGATGGCCATTTTTTTGCCACCATGATCGATCAATGCGCCGGGGTAAACAAGTCTTTCTTCCTGTGCTTCACCGGCTTTCGCTGTAACCTTAACATTGGTGGGCTTGAGTCCAAGTGAGTCGGAGAGGTATGAAATAAATGCAGCCCTTGCGGAATCGTCCAAACCTTCCCCGGGCCTTGCATATTTTACCTGTAGCTTTCCCCCCGCATACTCCCTGAATTCCTGCAACAGATCATTAGAAGCATTAGACAATTGCCGGAAGCCGGCAGGCATCTCTCCTTCAAGGAATACGGTTACATCAACCTGGTCGTCCAGGGAACGAAGAAGGTTTTTTGTGGGAGCAGATAAGGTATACCTTTTCTCTGCTGTGAGGTCGATGCGGAAATGGAAAATAGAGGCAAGAATATTTAGGCAAACCAGCCCTGCAACAACAATTATCCACCAGTATTTTGTTTGGAGAATTTTTTTCATGGGAAGAAAGGGTTAGCGGTTCAAAAGGTTTCTGTTGGTGAATAAGAGGAAGAAGGCAATGATGGAAAGAAAATATACAAGGTCGCGGCTATCAATTACGCCACGGCTCATGCTGCGGTAATGAAAGTCAATTCCAAGCATGGAAACATAATAATCGGCACCGGATTGTAATGCGGGAATTTCACTTATGGCCTGGAAACCGCTATACAACAGGAAACAAAGGAATGCACTAACGATGAAGGCAATCACGGCATTATTGGTGAGGCTGCTGCTGAAAATACTGATGGCGGTAAAAACTGCGGCCAGGAAGATAAGGCCAACATAGGAC
>JAEWIW010000166.1 GCA_023386855.1 Bacteroidota bacterium
TGCCAGGATAATTAAAGCTAGCGTACGCATAATGTTATTTTGCCAGTGAGACTACATCCTGTCTCAAGCGGTTACGCTCCATAGTATGAATGGTCGATTTCCTGTTGCGTACGGGTTAATCGCGGGATGAATTCTTACCTTCCTGCTTCTTCAAAAAGGAGGTTTACATTGGGATCAATGCTTATGCCTGACGGTGCTTTGTTGAGTGGTATTTTAAAATTTGCTTCTCTCTCTTCCATCCTTATTGATTTAACCAGCTTTCCCATGTCAGCGCCGGTATCGATCATGATCTCCAGGGGAAACTGGTACAGGTCGGGCTGAACTTGCTGTACCTTAACCGTAAGCATGCCTTTGGAATATTGGCTGCTGACCTTTATGATGGGTTGCCCTGCAGTATATAACCACTGTTTAAAAAACTGACCGAGATCCTGCCCCGAAATTTTTTCCATCACTGCACGAAAATCATCTGTTGAAGCATTACTTCCTGCATAGGTTTTATAATAATTCTTTATGCCTTCATGAAAAGCGCTGTCACCGATTTTCTGGCGAAGCATATGCAATACCCATGATCCCTTTTCATAAGAGTTTGGATTCAGCAGCTCCATATAATTTTTTGTAGTTGAATCCACTACGGGCTTTAGTTTCTTCTTTGAATAGGATATGATTGAATTCCTGTCCTTTATCATCCTTCTGGCAAGACTATCAGGTCCATATTTTTTTTCAATAAACAGGTGTGTAAAGTAGGAGGCAAAGCCTTCGCTTAACCACAGGTGTGCAAATCCGGTTTCCGTTGCACTGTTGCCAAACCATTGGTGCGCTACTTCATGTACAACCAGCGTTTCATTCTCATTTTTCCCTGTAACCGAATTCTCGAAATAAAATATGGTATTGGCATTTTCGAGTCCGCCGAAAATGGTTTTTGATTGAACATTCGCCAGTTTCTTATAAGGATATGGGCCTACTTCGTCTATAAAAAATTGCAGGGCTTCCATTGCAGGCTGGTAAGCGGCTAGTCCTTTATCGCGATCTTTCGCATACACCCATGCGGTTACAGGAATGCAGTTTACTTCACCGATGGATTGAACAGAAAAGTCTGCTGCACCCAGTACCATGATCTTTGTAGGAAGAGGAACATTCTCCGAATAGCGGGTTAGTTTTTTATCGGTGGATAAATTAGTTTCTTCTATTTGAATACCATTGGCCACTACCTGGTAATGCATTGGCGCGATTACCTCGAAGTCAACGGTGGCTTTGTCGGATGGATCGTCAACACAGGGAAGCCAGTGGTGTGCCCGGTTTGGCCAATTGTCGGCAAAGAAAGTTCTATCCTGGTATTTATTTTTTGAAATGATGAGTCCATCAGAAGGTACTCCCTCGTATTGCACGCTAAGTTCCAGGGGATCGCCTGCATGTATAGCAGTGGGAAGGCTGATGATAAGTTTATCATTCCTGTGCTCAAACGATAAATCTTTTTGTGCTTCCTTCACTTCAAGCACTTTCATCCCTTTTCCTTCCTTGCCGATGCCTGCAAGATCAAGTTCAATCTTATTCGTGTTGCCTTTCGAGATTAGGCTGATGACGGCCTTCCCTTTAATAAGATCTGAAGCATCATTAAGTTCAATACCGAATGTATAATGCTGAACATCCACTGCAGGTATGGCAGCATTTTTTTGCGCATAGGCATGAAAGGATACCAGCAAAAGAAGGGTACTTAATAATTTCATATAGTCTGTTTTTTCCCGATATTTTCTAACAGCTCAACAACTTTTTCACGCTTAAGAATTAGGTAGCCCAGGCGGTCATTGCTGATGCCTTCCTTGAGCTGGTAACTGAATACCAGCTGGTCGTCGTGGACACTGGTTTCGAAATAACGGAAACTGATGTTGGGGTATGTTTTAAGTTCTTCACCTATCTCGTATAAGTGTGTTGAAAGAATGAATAACGAATTGCTTATTTTAATAAGTCCCTTGATAACAGTGGAAGAACATTTCATGGCATCCTGTACATTGGTGCCTTTAAATAGTTCATCAATCAGCACGAGCCATTTTCTTTTATCATTGATCTTGATGATGGTATTACGTATTCTTTGCACTTCATTATAAAAATAACTTTCTCCTTTCACGATATTATCCACTACGTTGATATTGCTAAGCAATCCATCAAAGGTGGTCAAACGCATGGCACTTGCAGGAACGCCCATGCCAAGATGTGCAAGAAAGACAGATGCGCCAACAGACTTGATAAAAGTACTTTTCCCTGCCATGTTCGCCCCGGTAAGAAACAGGAAATTACTGTCCTTGCTCATGTGTACATCATAGGGAACCGGTGTGGGCAATAGTATATGGTACAATTGAGTAGCATCAATCATAGGATGCTCACTTTCTTCAAAAACCGGGAAGCTCAATTTAAAATGCCTGCATGCTTTCGCCATCGAATGCCATGCATCGAATCTTCCATATAATGCCATCAATTCAAAAGCTGCGCTTTTGAATTTTTCTTTAAGATATTTTCCATAATAAACTGTTTCCTTCCAGTCGAAAGCTTTTTCTTTTTTTCTAACCGCAAGTTCAAGTAAAATCCTTTCCTGTGTCAGGCTTTTAATTCTTTCCAGCAATGGCACCAGCAATGCTGGTGTATCCTCGTTTTTTAGCAATTCAACGAGTTGGTGCATTCCCCTGATGAAATCGGCGAAATGCGAAACCGAATACCTGACCAGCGAGAAATCGGCCGTATGAAAAACCTTGTAATTGGCTGCATTAAAGAAGTTGGCCTGTGCCGGCATAGAATCTATTGCCGTGTCATAGAACCTGGCCACTACCATCAACGTGCCATTCGTGATGGATGAAGGCCATTGGTCGAGGTTCTTCAACATGGCTTTCACCACATCCTGTACATCAGTGATTTTCCTGCTTTCACTGAAGGGGCTTTTGAAGAATCGCATCAGCCATTCCTTACCTTCCAGTGTTTCGGTAAAATTCAGTTTATGGAAAATTGAATTTTCCTCTTCATGATGAAATACAGAAAGGTCGTTATAGGTAGTGATATCAATTTCCATCCCAGTGTTTTATCGGTTAAATTGTAATCGCATGCCCTTAGCAGATTCATCCCATTGTCCATTTCCATAAACCAGGTTTCCATTTACAAAAGTATGTGTAATGGAAGAGGGGAAATGAAAGCCTTCAAGCGGGCTCCACCCGCATTTATAGAGGATATTATCCTTGCTTACCTCGTAAGGTTTTTGTAGATCAGCGATCACCAGGTCAGCATGGTATCCTTCCCTGATATATCCGCGGTCCCTGACCTGGAAACATTTAGCTACCGCATGGCTCATCTTCTCCACTACCTTTTCAATAGTGATCCTTCCTTCCTTTACATAATGCAGCATCAGTAAGAGGGAATGCTGAACCAGGGGAAGACCTGCATGGGCCTGCAGGTAAGGTTCATTCTTTTCATGCCAGGTATGTGGAGCATGGTCTGTTGCTATTACATCCAGCCGGTCGTCGAGCAACGCATTCCATAAGGCTTCCCTGTTATGCGGGGCCTTTATCGCTGGATTGCACTTGATGAGGTTACCAAGTCCTGGATAATCATCCGATGTAAAATGAAGATGGTGAACACATACTTCGGCAGTAATGCGTTTGTCTTCCAATGGAAGCATATTGGTAAAAAGCTGTAATTCCTTTTCAGTTGTTATATGCAGGATATGCAAACGGGTATTATGTTTCATTGCCAGTTGCACCGCGCTGAAAGAAGATTCAAAGCAGGCTTCCTCATCTCTTATCAGCGGGTGATCAGCCGCGGTGAATTCCCTTCCTTCCTTTTGCAGGCGTTCAAAATTGGCTTTAATGATCCGCTCATCTTCGCAATGGGTTGCAATCAATACTTCACTTTCACTGAAAATTTTTCCAAGTGTTAAATAATTGTCTACGAGCAGTCCACCCGTAGAAGAGCCCATGAATATTTTTATCCCGCAGACATCCTTTTTTTTATCGTTCGTTCTTAATACTTCATCCGTATTTGTATTGGACGTACCCATGAAAAAGGAATAGTTGGCCAATGAGCCGGAAGCGGCTATAGCATATTTATCTTCCAGGAGATCCTGGGTAAAAACAGGAGGGATGGTATTGGGCATTTCCATGAACGAAGTAACACCACCCGCTACAGCAGCTTTTGATTCAGTATAGATCGTTGCCTTATGCGTTAATCCCGGCTCCCTGAAATGCACCTGGTCGTCAATAGCCCCAGGTAAAAGGTGCAGGCCTTCCCCGTTAATTTCCTGGACCCTTGCATCAGTGCTTATATTAGGAGCGATCTTATCTATGATACCATCTTTAATTAAAATATCACTTCCAACAGATCTTCCTTCGTTGACGATGGTAATATTCCTGATAAGGTAATTTTGCATATCTTGTTTTTATATTTATCCTGCCATGCAATTTATTAAAACCATTCTAACCCTTACCGTTTTCATTTTTCCTTTCCTTGGAAACGCTCAATCCACAACACTTCCCCAGCAACATAAGCACCAGCAGCTGCTCGACAGGCTGGAGATCAAGATGAGAACAAACAGGGATTTGAATCTTTCCATCGACAAGCCACTGAGTCGCAAAATTGCCATGCAGGGTGTGCTGGCGGCGGATTCCATGGAGCAGGCATCACCCGGAATCCTGACAGAGGTTGATAAAGCTGGCATACGTAGTTTTTACAGGAACAATAGTGAATGGTATCCCGGCGATGCCACTGATTTTAAGAGCAGGCATTCGCTCTTCAATACTTTTTATAACACGAAAGCCAATATGATCGAGGTGGATAGCGATGATTTCTTCCTGGCGATCAACCCTGTTATCCAGTTTGAAGGGTCAAAAGAAAGCGATAATAATAAAAATCTTTTCCTGAACCAGAAAGGCATTGCCATGCGTGGCATGATTGCCCGGAGGGTTGGGTTTTCAGCATTGATTACTGATAACCAGGAGCGGCCACCATCATATGTATGGGATTATATTCTTGCCAACCAGGCTGTTCCGGGTGTCGGATTTTATAAATATACCGGTAAAAGTGGTGTGGATTATTTTGATGCCAGGGGAAGTGTCAATTTCACTGCCGCAAAATATATCGATATCAGTTTTGGATACGATAAACAGTTTATTGGTAATGGTTACAGGAGTTTGTTCCTGAGTGATTTTTCGAACAGCCATCTCTTCCTTACACTCAATACCAGGATCTGGAAACTGAATTACCAGTCAACCACCATGGAGCTGGTATCACAATACAGGCGTGGTTCTTCCGATACGCTCCGCGATAAGAAATATGCCACCATGCATCATCTTAGTTTTAATGCTACAAAATGGCTGACCATCGGGCTTTTCGAATCTGTTGTATATGGAAGAAAGAACAGGCTTGAACTTTCTTACTTAAACCCGGTGATCTTTCTTCGTGCAGCAGAACACCAGAATGGAAGCGAGGATAATGCAATGGTGGGTTTCGACCTGAAGGCCAATATTGCCAAAAAATTCCAGGTATATAGCCAATTCCTGATGGATGAATTCAAGCTGAAAGAAGTAACCGGTGGTAATGGCTGGTGGGCTAACAAGTTTGGATTGCAGGCAGGCGCGAAATATATTGATGCATTTGGCATACCCAATCTTGACCTGCAGGGTGAGATGAATTTTGTGCGACCCTTTACCTATTCTCATATTGACTCGGTGGCCAATTATACCCATGATAACCAGCCTATGGCGCATCCTTTCGGCGCTAACTTCAGGGAGTTTATCGGGATATTGAGGTATAAGCCGCATCCTAAATGGAATGCATCAGCAAGGCTGATCTACTGGAACCAGGGAGTTGATTCTGCAGGCATGGATTTCGGTGGTGACATCCGCAAACCCTATAATACCAGGTCTTTTGATTATGGATATACTATTGGCACAGGTGCCAAGGCAAATGGACTCAATGCACAGTTCCTGTTAACATGGGAGCCATTGGAAAACCTGTTTGTTGACCTTTCCGCGCTATTCAGGAATTATGAAGTAGCTTCAAAGAAGATATCAAGGAACAGCACACTGCTTACGCTGGGTTTACGCATGAACATCATGCGAAGGGAATATGATTATTGATCCTAACCTTCGAATATCAGGGAAAAGATGATCATCCTTGAATTGATGCGGTCAATAGTGCTTGAAAATTTCAGGTTCTGATCGCGGCTATGCGTATTCATCAGGCCATTACTTACCTTGATTTCGGGTGAAAGAATGAATACAGGGAAATAGAAGTTAAACCCAATGCCGGCTTCATAACCAAGATCGTATTTTTTCAGTTTCACCAGGTCTTCCGCTCTTTTTGCCCTTGCATTGGAAGCAAGGTCATATTCGGCCTTGGCGCCACCAAACATGTACACACGGAAATTGCCGATCCTGTCGGACCGGAACTTAAGATGAACAGGTAATCCCAGCAGGATGGATTCAATCTTTTTTGAAGTGACCGGGTATTCATCGCGCGATTCATCGGGATAAGTCAGGTGATAAGTAAGATTTTTATAGGAGAACAATAACTGCGGGAAGATGGCCCTTAGTTCAAATCTTTTAGATAACCTTAAAGTGTGAATGCCTGAAAGGCCAAAGCCACCCTGGTTTTCAGGATTGATCACCATGATGCTGTCCTGTCCGAGAAAACTTTGGTGATGCGATACATTGATGTTCGAAACATTATAGATCAGCCCGATGCCCAGGTGATATTTTTTATCATCATGGTTAGGGAGATTAAGTTCAAACTGGGCAGAGGCCTGTATCGATGCTGCTGCCAGCAACAGGGTGAATAAAAATTTTATGGTGCTTTTTTTCTTCCGCAATAGATCGTGCATATTCCCAGGCTTAGCCTTTTTAAGGTGGTTTCAGTAAATCCTGTTTTTTCTAAAATGTGTAAAAATGTTTCGCCTTCTGGAAATGCTTTAACGGATGAATGTAAATATTTATAAGCGTCTTTATTTTTTGAGAACCATTTACCAATGCCTGGAGCCACCACCTTCATATAAAGGTTATACACTCCGCTAAACAACTGCTGCTTTGGCTTTGAAAATTCCAGCACTACCAGTTTGCCACCGGGCTTCAGGGTGCGGAACATTTCACCAAGGCCTTTTTCAAGATCTTCAAAATTGCGTACGCCAAACGCCACTGTAATGGCATCAAACGTAGCGTCTGGAAAGTTTATTGCCTCACTGTCACCTGTTTGCAATTCAATAACTTCCTGCAGGCCGAGCTTCCGGATCTTTTCGCGGCCCAGGTTGAGCATGCCTACGGAAATATCAATGCCAATGATCTTTTCAGGATGCAGGTATTTTTGGGCAGTAATGGCCAGGTCACCCGTACCTGTGGCCACATCCAGCATATGCTGTGGTTTAATTTCTACCAGTTCCCTGATGGCTCTTTTTCTCCAGTAAATATCAATTCCTCCCGACAGGAACCTGTTAAGGAAATCATACCGGAAAGCGATCTGGTCGAACATGCTGGCCACCTGTTTCTTCTTGGTTTCTCCCGAGCCTTCAAAAGGCACAACGGTATCGTGGGTATATTTTGCCATGGGCTGCGAAGATACAGTATCTTGCAACCCTTATGGTGATCAAAACCGCCGAATATATCGTCAGCAGTCCTGATTTTAATCAGTGCCCCGCACCGGATAAGCCCGAATTTGCTTTTATCGGGAGAAGCAATGTGGGGAAGTCCTCCCTGATTAATATGCTTTGTGATAATAACAAGCTTGCAAAAACCTCAGGCACTCCGGGTAAGACACAACTGATCAATCATTTCATTGTAAACAAACAATGGTACCTGGTCGACCTGCCTGGGTATGGATTTGCAAAAGTGTCCCAAACCGCCCGTCGCCGCTGGGAGCAGATGATCGAAAATTATCTTCGCAAAAGGGAAAACCTGGTGAATGTTTTTGTGCTTATCGACGCAAGGCATGGTCCGCAGAAGATCGACCTGGAATTTATCAATAAACTGGGCCTTTGGGAAGTGCCTTTCTGCCTGGTGTTCACCAAGGCGGATAAAGAAACCCAGCGAACAGTAAGCCTGAATGTAAAAGCTTTCCTGAACGCTATGAGAGAAAGCTGGCAATTTCTTCCCAGGCATTTTGTGACCAGTTCCGAGAAAAAGCTAGGCCGCCGTGAGGTCCTGGCCTTTATTCAGGATGAGATGGATAAGACGGAAGACTGAAAACGGAAAACGGAAAACTGAATACGGAATACGGAATACAAAATACAAAATACGAAATCAGTTTACCACTTTGTTGGCGCAGCTACTGCTGGCAAAGGCTTCCGGCTTTGCTTTGAAAGCGAATCCCATTCCAAGGATATAACCCATAGCTTCCTTTAATGCATCATTACTTTTGAAATGCGGGTTGGTATTGATGTCGGCATGAACTTCCATATCCACATCATAAAGGGTGAAAAGATCACATAGCTCATAGGCGATCTCGATACTTTTTGCTACTTCCACCAGCATCCTTTCCTTGATGCTGTAGGACTGCCCCGTTTTTTCATTGTGAATAAACATGAACCCTCCATGTCCTTCTCTTAAAAAAACGATCACGGTGGCAAATTCGGTTTCTGCACCCTTTACCTGGGAGTCGGTACCAATGCAAACCTTTAAATGAAAACCATTTTCCGTTTCACGCTGAATGGCATTTTCCACCGCTTCAAAAATGGGTAAACTGAGCGGTTCTCCATTAAATTTTCTCCATAACATAGATTACAGGTTTTCCTAATTTAATGAAAAACCAGTTTCGATGCGCATTCATTCTTTTTTTATTAACCGGAAAACCCTTGCCCTGCCTCCAGTGAGTATGCGTAAAACGAGCATTCCCCTATAAGGTGTTTTGATTGAAATTGTATTTACCCCGCTCACCAGCCTTCCTTTTTGAAGCACCTGGCCCGTTGCGGATAAAATTGCGAACTGGCCTTCTGAATCGCTTTCCAGTAGCAGGTTTGAGCCGATCATTGATGGAGTGATTCCTTGTGATATTCCTTCATTTAATATTGAAATGATCCGGGATGAATATTCTTCTCCTGATGGGGTGATCACTTTCAGCCTGTAAAAACTTCTTTCTCCATTTCCCCCATTCAGAGAATAATCACCTTCGGTTTGATGAAAACCAGTAATCCTGGTAAAATGCGATCCATCCGGCGACCGGTAAAGGTCGATGGATTGTAATGATTCATCGGCTCTTATTTTCCAGTGAAGGGTATGCCGGGTGCCGGTTCTTTTCCCTGTAAATTCAATTTCCTGGACGGGAAGCGCATTGGCAACCATTCCCGAAAAATTATACAATCCCCTGCTTCCATATTCATTCATATAGTGGTTTCCTGCGCCCTCCACCACCACGAAATAAGTTCCCTGGGCCAGGGTGGAATCGATTACTGATGATAAGGTGGAGGTGTCATCTGCGATCAACAGGGTGTCCTGGCTTGCATCCAGTAAGATCATTTTTATGTTGAGGTTGGCGCCTTCATCATTATTGAACACTGATTCAGGACTGGCTTTAAGCTGGAAACGCGTGGTCATGTTTAACCGGAAAGTAAATACATCCCTGTCGCCCTTGTTGGTAATCATTCCTGACCCTGATACTTCCAGCCCCCTGATCACAAGCTTTGAACTGTTGAGTATATCATTCCCATGGTCATCAGGAAAAAGAGGTATCATTCCGGAAATGATCTCAACATCATCCTGGATCTCCTGGCAACTTTCCGCATTGGTACCAATCGTCCAGGTACTAACATTCTGGTAATAACTCACCCCCATAATAGGCGCCCAGCTTTCATTGCCTTCGCCCATGCCATCGGCGTATTCAAGGGTCTTATGACAGATGCTATCGAATTTACTTTGGTGCAGCAGGCCTAGCGTATGACCGATTTCATGGGAGATGGCTTCCCCGATGAATTTGGGTTCATTACCAAGCAGGCTGGAAAATACCCAGCAGGGTGTATCATCACCCCAATTAAATGAACCGATCAATGAAACGCCGCCCGCCTGCCCATACCATTCATAAGTTGGTGTAATGATGATCCGCATTCTTTTTAAGGGATTCGTTTCTTCAAAACGCAATGAATCGGTGGTGACGTTTACATCGAAGATCCTGAAGTCGGTAGCCACCCGCTCAAAGATCTCACGTACCTGGGCCGGCCCAAGGTCGGGCCTCTGGGCAAAGATCGGTCCATCCCAATTCCATGAAGTGCCTCTTACTTCTTCACCATTGAAATCAAGATAAACAGTGGCGGAAGAATTTTCATGACTGTTCAATACCGGGATGCGCGGTTGAGCTTTCGTATTGAAGGAAAGCATGACAAGAAAAACTGCTATCAGAATAACTTGTTTCAAACATTGATCATTTATTCGTTCATCAGCTTTTTTACCTCCATTACTTCAAAGTAATATTGCCTGTCTTTTTGCTTTAAAACCATTGCATCTGAAAACCCCGGATGCAGTGCCCTTCCGGCATATTGAACTTTTTTGCCGGATACTATAAATCGTGAAAAATTGAAAACTATATCCTGGTAATTACTTGCTTTAAGGTTCACGCTTACTGCGCCACCGGGCCTGAACACCTTATCCATTACGATAGCCTTTAACTCCAGTGAAGGATGAAGTTGAATGGTGAAACTGTCGTTGATGTCAAAAGTAAAAATGCTTTCAAGGGAATTTTCTTCCACCGGTATCCTGGAAGGAAGGTTGTTGAATACCGCTGGTTTCGCCTGGGATGACCTGGCTAAACTTTGGGCCCGAAGTTGTCCTGCAACGACAAACAACGCCGCAACAAGCAATGCTGGCAATCTCATTAGTTGAATACTTTGTAAAGTCCGGGTTCAAAGGGTAGGAGGGAAGATGGAAAATTTACAACGGATTTCCGGATTAACAAAAAAAAGAGGCTGGGCATACCTGCTGTTTCCAGGAAAAAGAGCGTGCAATGCGGTCTGCAGTAGCTGTTGATGGAGCAGGTCAGTACTGACCGGTGCTGAGTAAAACAAGGGTGCAGGCTTCCACCGGTTGAATGCCGTTTTGCCTGGCGATCTTGTAAAGTTCTTCATTCTCGGTGCCAGGATTGAAAATGATCCTCTTTGGTTGTAGGGAAACAATATAGTCGTAGTATTCCTGCTGATGTGAAGGGTTTAAATAAAGGGTAACGGTATCCACTTCCTCAAGGGGCAGTTTTTCATTGTCCAGGGGAACATCCTTAACCTGTCCTTTTTTTCTCCCGATGGCAACAACCGGGTGGCCA
>JAEWIW010000164.1 GCA_023386855.1 Bacteroidota bacterium
ATTGTACAGAACGGCCAATCCTGTTCATGCCGGTAATTACGAAGAATACTTTGTATTATATGGCGATAATGAACTCAATGCCACTGACCGCGCTTTTGTTGAACAATTCGTTTCAGAAAACCCTTCCTACCGCTCCGAATTTGAACTGATTCTTTCTGCCAGGATCGAACCCGACATGGATGTGGTGTTTGAAGATAAAGCCTCTCTTTTCAGGCATGAAAAACCCGAAGGCCTTGTTGTTTCCTTCAAATGGTATCGCGCAGTTGCCGCTGCCGTTGTGCTTTTGTTCATGGGGGGCCTTGCCTGGACTTTCATTGACCAGAATCGTGAAGGCATCCAGGTAGCTGTTAACCAGCCCTCCCGTAACAATGCCACTACCTCTGATGCAACTACTTCCCCTTCCGTTCCTGTTCAGCCTGAAGAAAGCAGTTCTGTACAGGTGGCATTAAATGATAAAGAACCTGTTGAATCCCGTGCGGCTTCTTCCCAACCTGCCATTGCACAACAAGCCGTTATCCGGCATTCCCGCCAGTCTGAAGTTGAACCAAAAGAAAATAATACTACACAGCGTAACAAAACCATCACACCAAACGTAGAATCTATTGTTGAACCGCAAAGAACCAAAGCACCGGAAGTAGATGAAAGAGAGCTTGCTGCCAATGAAAGGTTGAATGAAAACAGGAAACCGATTATTGATGAAGCCATCAGCGAAGCGCAATTAAGGAATATGGCCAAAGGAAAGGATGCAGCAACTTCTGCAGATATAGCAGAACCTGTAAACAATAACATCACTTATGTTTCCAATACTCCGGGTAATAAGAAAAATGTTCTGCGTGGCTTCTTCCGTAAAGCATCCAGGGTATTCGAAAAAACCACCAATATTGACCCCTCCGACAATGACAAAAACCTAAACATTGCCGGTTTCGAAATCGCACTCAAATAAAAAATTAATAGATAAAATTTGACTTATGAAAAGGATAATTATACTCCTTGCTGGAATAACTATGGCCTTTACCAGCCAGGCGCAGGATTCGACCCAGGCAGAAAAAACCGATACCATCAAGATCGGCAATATGATCATCATCAAGAAACCCGGTGCAAAAGATGAAAACAGTTCGGTTGACCGTAAATACAGGCGCACTCATTACAAGCCAACCAATGTAAGCACCAGCTGGTTCCTGTTTGATATCGGTGTCAGCCAGTTCAGGGATGAAACAAATTATGCTAATGCAATTGCCAATGGATATTTGCCAGCGGGTGCAAATGAAGACTGGTTTAACCTTCGTAATGGTAAATCCATCAACTTCAACCTCTGGGTACTGATGCAGAGAGTGAACCTGATCAAGCACGTCGTAAACCTGAAATATGGTGCTGGTATCGAACTCAACAATTACAGGTATACAGAAACGATCAAATTCCAGGAAGGGAAAACACCCCTGGTAGTGAATGAGAATACACTGTACAAAAAGAATAAACTCGCTGCAGATTATATAACTGTTCCTGTAATGCTGAATTTCAATTTTACTCCACAACGAAAAAATGGTTTCGGATTCAGTGCAGGTGTATCGGCAGGATATCTTTATTCAGCAAGGCAAAAGATCGTTACAGAAGCGGAAGGAAAGAAGAAGTATAGAGAAGGTTTTGACCTGAGAGACTGGAAGATCTCTTATATCGGGGAACTGAACCTTGGACCAATAAAATTCTATGGATCCTATGCCAACAAGAGCATGTTCAAAAACTCACTCGATCAAACACCTTATACTGTAGGATTCAGGTGGAGTAATTGGTAGGAGAAAGTTGCTAGTGACTAGTGATTAGTGGTTAGTTGAATACGAAATACTAAATACTAAATACTAAATACTAAATACAAAATACCAAATAAGAAATACAAAATCACAGCAAAGCGAAAAAAATAAAAGGCGTACCATGGTAACCTGGTACGCCTTAATTTATTATGCGAAAAAAATTTCGTTAATCAGTTTTAAGATTGCATTTCAACTAATAACTAATCACTAATAACTAATCACTGGTTTTTAATTCCTTACTTCCAGTATCGTAAAAGTTTTTTTGCCTGAAGGAACACGCCACTGTACTTTTTGTCCCTCGCGGAAACCGATAAGGGCAGTAGCGATAGGGGCCAGGAAGGAGATCTTCTTTTCCTTGATATTGGCTTCTTCCGGAGTAACCAGTGTTAATTCCATCATCTTATTATTCTCATCCTCCCGAACCATTACAGTAGAATGTAAACGGATTACATCGCCGGGAAAATTTTCTTTGGATACCAGCGTTGCCTTCTTTAATTCCATTTGTAATTCTTCAGCATTTCTCCTGTCGGCAAAATATTTTGTAAAGCCATTTCTTAAATAGGAAATGATCAGCTCATAATCATCTTTTCTTAAGACCAGCTGCGATGAAATATCAATATCTCCGTTGTTCATTGCAGGAACGGAATCAGCGTCAACGACGGTTGACAGGCTTTTTACTGCCGGCATTTTCTTCGTTGTCTTCTTATTTTTCACTTGTGGTATGTTCTGCATAATTTATGATTTTGAAATTGACGAATAGATTTTCTTAAAATGATTTTCCTTCACCTGGAAGTAAATCTGTTCAAAGCTTTTTGTTTCATGCTCATCCACTCTCCTGAAAAACCGGGATGAATGAACTTCGCTTAATGTATTAAAACCACAGGCTTCCATGATTTCTCTTGTTGCCTCAATTGTTCTTTTATGATAACTGGCCACCCTTACTTTTTTATCCGATGGATCAAGTCCTTTATATAACGCAGGGTTCTGCGTAGCCACTCCAACAGGGCATTTGCCACTATCACAGATCAGTGCCTGGATACATCCGAGCGCCATCATCATTCCCCTGGAACTATAACATGCCGAAGCACCTAATGCAAGCGCTTTTAAAATATCAAAGCCTGTAATGATCTTACCTGAGGCGATCACTTTTACCTGTTCTTCCAGGTCGTACAATTCAAGCGTTTGTTTTACAAAAGCAAGGGCATCGTACAACGGCATTCCAAGGTTATCAGTGAACTCCAGCGGTGCTGCCCCTGTTCCTCCTTCTGATCCATCAACGGAGATAAAGTCGGGGATGATACCTGTGCGGTTCATGGCCCTGCAGATATCCACAAATTCATCTTTGTTGCCAATGCATAATTTAAATCCAACAGGTTTGCCTCCACTCAGCTCCCGCATCAGTCGCAGGAATTTCAACAATCCTTCAGGGGTGCTGAATTCTTTATGACTGGTAGGTGAGAATACTGTTGTTCCGGGTTCAACAAGCCGTATTGCCGCAATCTCGGGAGTGTTCTTGGATGCCGGAAGAATTCCACCATGCCCAGGCTTTGCACCCTGTGAAAGCTTTAGCTCAATCATTTTCACTTCCTTTTTCAAGGCATTCTTTCTAAAGGCAATAGGACAGAACCTTCCTTCTTCATTTCGGCAACCGAAATAACCCGTACCGATCTGCCAGATAAGATCGCCTCCCTGGAGGTGATAATCACTGATCCCCCCTTCGCCTGTATTATGCGCAAAATCACCTAGCCTTGCCCCCATGTTAAGGGAAGTAATGGCTGTTTTACTGAGCGCTCCATAACTCATCGCCCCGATATTTAATAGGCTGGCCTGGTAAGGTTGCAGGCACTGGTCATTTCCAATCCATACACGCAAATCTTCATTGATCTCTGTTGGATACATGGAATGAGCCAACCATTCATAGCCGGGCTTATTTGGATCCATCTGCATTCCAAAAGCCACAGTCTGCTTTTCATTTTTCGCTCTCTGGTAAACAATCGATCGCTGCCGCCTGTTGAATGGCTTACCATCAAGGTCTGATTCAAAAAAATATTGCCTTATCTCTGGCCTGATGCTTTCAAACAAATAACGGAAATGCCCTATCACAGGGTAATTCCGCATGATCGCATGCCTTTTTTGCAATATGTCGTATATGGCAATTGCCATTAAAGGAATGGATACCAGTAATCCCCAGTACCATCCCGCTGAACCGGTAAAGGCATTATATAAAATAAAAATGTTGATCATCGCAATGATGACCAATATCCCTTGCCCGGTCGAAATGAATTTCATCTCCCGTTTCATGTCCAGTTTTTTATGATCGTATCCTTCGCGGCAGAGAATTAAATACAAAAAGCCCCATCGAGGACTGGTCATCTACCGGCAAAAGAATTACAGCAATAAATTGAATGAATACGACCCAAGCCGGGGGCTGATTAGGCTTGGGTAAGGGTATTAAAGTCCTTAAGGCTGGAATAATAATAACGATGTTTGCAAAATGGTACAAATTCAGGGAACGACCATGTATAGCAGTCGCTCATGTCAATGATGACATGCTCGCTGGGCCGCTCTTGAATTGTATGTTGAAAAAGTACCATTCTTACAAACATACAAAAATATAGTTCAACAAGTGGTTAAACGGAAGGTTAAAAGAGGGTTACTTCTTATTTACAAGGTAAGCCCCTGCGATAACGAGCGTGATACCAATGAGTTTTTGAGCAGAAACAGGGTTGGGGTTCATGCCCAAAATCCCGAAATGATCCATAATAAGCGCTGTAACCAGCTGGCCTGCTACAAAGATCACGAACATATCAGCAGCACTGATTTTCGCTACGGAAATGATGGTCACCGTGACAATAAACGCGCCCAGTAAGCCTCCTGTCCATTTATACCAGCTAACCTGGCCGAAAACCTGCAGGGGTGGAAGGGGTTGTTTTCCAAGCATCACCAGTATCACTAAAGCCGCAGTTCCCACAAGGAAGGAGATCAGTGCAGCCATCAGCGGGTGCTGGATAACCGTTCTCAACTGGCCGTTGATGCCGGCCTGGATGCTGATGGCGATGCCTGCCAACAGGGGAAAGATATAATAAAGGGTTTTCATGCTGCAATTTGCGCAAATGTCGGGATTGCAGGCCTAAGGGCAAGTAAGGAGCGAAATTATTTCGTTTGTGCCGGGGTGTTTTAGAAAAGAGATGGAAAGCAGCCTATTAATTTAACGACGAATGATCACCTGTGTTCCCACTTTTACAAATTGTTCAATTTCATCGATATCATCATTGCGAAGGGATACGCAACCATTGGTCCAGTTGGTATAATCATCCACCACGATATTATCATTAGGCCAGGTGCCATGGAGGGCGATGCCACCACCGATGCGGGCATTTTTAGGGATAAGCCCTCTTTTTTTGCGTGCAGTAAATTTTGCCCAGCTTTCCTTATTGGGATAATCGAGCATCATCATCTTATTCCATTTATCATGTGAACGGATATTGGTGATCCTGAAATTTCCTTCAGGCGTACGCCTGTCGCCTTCCATAAATTTATCTTCCATATTCCTGCTGCCAAATACTACCGGGTAGGTTGCATACCATCCTTCTTCGTCGTAAACGTTCAGTTCATAGTCCGACTTATCCACAACTATGTACACGTTGCCGATAGGTTGAGGTGTGAAGAACCTTTTTTTAACGATCCTTTTTTCAAGGATGGTAAAAGAAAACAGCATACAGAGGGCCAGGCCGGTAAACAGCAGGATTCGTGGTTTCATAAAACTCAGGTTGGTTGCGTAGAGACCAGCTGATAACAATAATGTTTAATTGACTTAAGGCGGTTGGGGTGTTTTATGAAAACGATGGGATAGTAGATTTATTATACGGTGAAACATGGGGCCCATAGGACCCCGTGCCACGCCCCGTGCCACGGGGTGTATTAAATCGCTCCTTCTTTTATTTCTTCCACCACCCCCGGGTCGAGAAGGGTAGAGGTATCACCAAGGTTTTGGAGTTCGCCTTCAGCGATCTTTCTCAGGATCCGTCGCATGATTTTCCCGCTTCTTGTTTTGGGAAGGCCCGAAACGAATTGGATCTTGTCGGGCTTTGCGATGGGACCAATGATCCTGGAAACCGTCAGCGTGATATCCTGGCGCGTCAACGCTTCATCACCATGGGTTCCCTGGTAAATAACATAGGCATAAATGCCCTGTCCTTTTACCGGGTGCGGGTAACCGACCACGGCGCTTTCCACTACTCCCGCGTGCATATTGATGGCGTTTTCCACTTCGGCCGTACCAATCCGGTGGCCACTTACATTAAGCACATCATCGACACGACCTGTAATCCTGTAATTACCTTCTTCATCTCTAAGGCAGCCATCACCGGTAAAATATAGGTTAGGATAGGTAGAAAAATAATTCAGCCTGCAACGTTCATGGTCATTATAAGTGGTTCGTAATATTCCCGGCCACGGAAACTTAATGCATAGATTACCCGATACATTATTGCCTTCGATTTCATTTCCATTTTCATCTACCAATACCGGCTGGATACCCGGCAGTGGCAGTGTTGCAAACGAAGGTTTTGATGGGGTCACTCCCGCAAGATTAGAAATCAGGATGCCCGCGGTTTCGGTCTGCCACCAGGTATCCACGATGGGGCAGCGGCTTTTTCCAATATTTTCATTGTACCAGTGCCAGGCTTCTTCATTGATTGGTTCGCCAACGGTACCCAACACTTTCAGGGAATCCAATGAATGCCCATGCACAGGTCCTAATCCAAATCCCATGAGTGAACGGATGGCTGTTGGCGCGGTATAAAGCACATCAACTTTATATTTGTCAACAATACTCCAGAACCTGCCGGCATCGGGCCAGGTAGGTACGCCTTCAAACATAAGCGTGGTGGCGCCTGCAGCAAGTGGACCATAAACAATATAGCTATGGCCTGTTATCCAGCCGATATCAGCAGTACAGAAATGTATATCACCGGGTTTATATTGAAACACATTCACAAAAGTGTAGGTAGTATAGATCATATAACCTGCAGTGGTATGAACAACACCTTTGGGCTTGCCTGTTGAGCCTGAAGTATAGAGAATGAAAAGCATGTCTTCAGCATCCATTTCTTCTGCAGGACAATCAGGATTACCCAGTGTTTCAATTTTCTTGATCTCATCTTCCCACCATACATCTCTTCCCTTGATCATGGAAACAGGAGTGCGGGTTCTTGTTAATACGATCACACGTTTAACAAACCTGCATTGAATGAGTGCATCATCGATCACACTTTTCAACGGGATCTCCTTGTTACCACGAAATGCACCATCGCAGGTGATCACATATTCCGCACTGGCATCCATGATACGATCAGCGATGCTTTGCGCGCTGAAACCGCCATAGATAACGGAATGTATAGCGCCAATTCTTGCACAGGCAAGAATGGCAATGGCCAGTTCAGGAACCATGCCCATATAAATGCATACCCTGTCGCCCTTTGTTACGCCATTATTCTTTAGCACATTGGCAAACTGCACCACTTTATTGTAAAGCTCCCTGTAAGTAAGAATGCGATGATGTTCTTCAGGGTCATTGGGTTCCCAGATAATTGCAGGTTGGTGGCCCAATGTTCCAAGATGCCTGTCGATACAGTTTTCAGTAATATTAAGTGTAGCACCGGAGAACCATTTAATCGAAGGTTCAGTGAAATTCCAGTCGAGCACTTTATCCCATCGTTTTCTCCAGAAAAATGTTGAAGCAATATCAGCCCAGAATCCTTCAGGGTCCTGCACACTTTTGCGATAAGCATTATGATATTCTTCCTGTGTGTTGATGATATATGGATACGCCATGGCAAGATGGGTTTGGTTAATTAGAAAAGGTGCACATAGTTACAAAGTATTCTTTTATTTTTAGCAACCCATGTCATTAAAAACCAACTCATGAGTTTTGAAACAGAAAAAAAAGGACTCGCAGGAATCATTGCCGCATCATCCGTAGGAACCCTGATTGAATGGTATGATTTCTACATCTTCGGTAGCCTTGCCACGGTTATTTCAACCAAGTTTTTTCCTGCAGGAAATCAAACGGCAGCGCTGCTTTCCACCCTGGCCACTTTTGCTGCAGGCTTTGTTGTACGCCCTTTCGGCGCATTGTTCTTCGGAAGGCTAGGTGATCTTGTTGGAAGAAAATATACCTTCCTGCTGACACTGGTGTTGATGGGACTATCCACTTTCCTCATTGGTTGTATTCCATCGTATGAATCGATCGGGTTTGTTGCACCAATGCTGGTATTGATCCTTCGTTTATTGCAGGGGCTGGCCCTTGGCGGTGAATACGGTGGCGCAGCTACCTATGTTGCAGAACATTCTCCAACTGAACGAAGAGGATTCTGGACATCATGGATACAGACCACTGCCACCATCGGGTTGTTTGTTTCACTGCTGGTGATCATCGCTACTAAATCACTGATGAGTGAATATGATTTCAATGAATGGGGATGGCGTGTGCCCTTCTGGATCTCGATCATCATGGTGGCCATATCGGTGCTTATCCGTATGCGAATGAAAGAATCGCCATTGTTTGCAAAGGCCAAGGCGGAGGGTAATACTTCTACCAATCCTTTAAAAGAAAGCTTTGGCCACCGGCTGAATTTTAAATATGTTTTACTCGCATTGTTCGGTGCAACCATGGGACAGGGAGTTGTATGGTACACAGGGCAGTTCTATGCATTGAGTTTTATTCAAAACACCTTGAATATTGAAATAGGCCAGGCCAGCAGGCTGATCATGTATTCGCTTGCGTTTGCCACCCCATTCTTCGTGATCTTTGGATACCTCTCTGATCATATAGGAAGAAAATGGATCATGCTGACTGGTATGCTGCTCGCCATCATATTTTACCGGCCCATTTATTCGGCTATGTACGATGCAGGAAGTACATCACATAAAACGGAAATTGCTGCACACAGTTCCACAACAGTGGTCATGAATCCTGTACATCAATCGCCTGGCGATAGTATAAGGACTTCCACCTTCATCCGGATTTACAGCGATGGAACAAAGAGTAAGGAAACCAGGGAAGAACTGGTTAGTGCAAAGAAGATGGCATCTTCAACAGCACCTGGAGTAATGGTTCATAAAAATGTTGAGCTGGATGATGCTTCCTTCTGGTCGCTGGTATGGCTTGTGTTTGCACAGGTGGTCTTTGTTACCATGGTGTATGGTCCCATTGCTGCCTTCCTGGTAGAAATGTTTCCTGTTAAAATCCGTTATACCTCCATGTCGTTGCCCTATCATATCGGCAATGGAATATTCGGAGGATTGCTGCCGGCCATCGCCACTTTTTTGGCCACCCGGGCTGCACAGGTAAATGATGCCGCTGCCAAAGCCGGAACAGAATTGCCATACGATCGGCCATATCTTGAAGGCCTATGGTATCCGATTATCATTGCAGGAGTAAGCCTGGTAATTGGTGTATTGTATATTGATGGTAACGATAACCGTATTGATGATTAACCGCATTATTCTAACATAAAAACATTTTTTATGAATCATGTTCGAAGGTATATGGGTATTGTCTGGATCGCCATCGCGATTGCAGCAGGGTATTACCTAATTGTGAACCAGGCGATCCCCAAATTCAATAGCCCTAAGTCGGAAGACCTTATTCCCGCGATCATTTATGCTTTCATTCTAACGCCTATTATTGTTGGGGGATTATCGATATTTGGTTATTATGCACTGACCCGTGAATACGACTTGTAGCCAGTATCATTTTATATGGTTGTTGCAAAAAAATAACAAACGCTAACAGATTAGGTTGTTATATTTGCCTCGCATGTTTAAACAGTCTTCCATATCGATCTGGCAATTACCAAAAGCAGGTTATCATTTGCTTTCAGTGGTGATGATGAGCCTTATCATGCTGTTAACCAATGCGAATTATTTTCTTTATTCTTCTCCTGGCAAAGCAACCGTTGCGGTTATGGCAGAAGAAGAACAGGAATCAACATTTCCTTCGCAGAACAATCCTGCCGGCCCCGATGAAAAATCACCCAACGCACCGGTTTCTTTCAATGAAGAATATGTGCATAAGCAGGAGTCGTTACAGGATCCCTTCTGGACCAATTACATGTTTGAATACATGATCCAACAAACCGAAAAGCTGGATCTTGTTCATTTTGAAATTCTATCTCCCCCTCCTGAAATAGCTTAATTCAAGCGTTTTATTTTACTGACAGCACATTACTTGGATGCCCTTGGTATGGGCTATACCTGTGGTATAAAGCCCTGAGATAGATTCATCCTGGCATTCCAGGCATGTTTATCATGCGTGCAGTTTATTCATTTTAAAGATTTCTTACTGTGGATAGAAAAAAGAGTTATCTGCAGGGATTGTCATCTGATATCCCTGCATCGATAGTGGTATTTCTTGTTGCCCTGCCTTTATGTTTAGGTGTTGCCCTTGCCAGTGGAGCACCATTATTCAGTGGTCTTATCGCTGGTATTGTTGGAGGAATTGTTGTAGGAAGCCTGAGCGGATCGCAATTAAGTGTGAGTGGTCCTGCTGCAGGGTTGACCACTATTGTGGCTGCCGCCATATTGAAAGTGCCTGCATACGAGGCTTTTCTTTTAGCTGTTGTTGTAGCAGGTGGAGTACAGGTTTTGTTGGGTTTTCTTAAGGCCGGTGTTATCGGAGATTATATCCCGGGCGCTGTGATCAAGGGCATGCTTGCCGCCATAGGTCTGATACTGATATTAAAACAGTTTCCGCATTTACTGGGTTATGATACGGATTACCAGGGTAATGAAAGTTTTGTGAACCTGAACAATGAAAATACATTTTCAGTCATCGGCAATGCATTGAAACTGGTAACGCCTGCTGCATTGATCATTGGTGTGATATCGCTGGTGATGCAAATTATTTGGGAGAAGATGGTTGCCAAAAAGAAAGGCTTTATCCGGCTTGTACCAGCTCCTTTGCTGGTGGTGTTGATTGGTGTGCTCATCAATGAATACTTTAAAGTTTACCAGCCAGCCATGGCCATTGGCGCTGATCATATGGTGAAAATACCCATGGCTTCAAGCGCAGGAGAATTCTTTAGTTTCTTTACTTTCCCCGACTGGAGTTTTATCACCAATAAGGAAGTATGGGTGGCGGGGATCACTATTGCTATCGTGGCAAGCCTTGAATCCTTGTTAAGTCTGGAGGCAGTTGATGACCTTGATCCTTTGCAAAGGGTTTCACCTACCAACAGGGAGTTAAAAGCGCAGGGGATCGGGAATATGGTTTCCGGTTTGATTGGTGGCTTGCCTGTAACCAGTGTGATTGTGCGATCATCGGCCAACGTAAGTGCGGGCGCCAATTCAAAGCTGTCGACCATCTTCCATGGTAGCTTATTGCTGGCCAGCGTTGCTTTCATTCCAAATATCCTGAACCTTATTCCTAATGCAGCCCTCGCTGCCATATTGATTTATACGGGCTATAAGCTTGCCAGGCCGGCATTGTTCATTAAGTTTTATAAAAAGGGAATGGACCAGTTCCTGCCCTTTGTCATTACCATTCTCGCCATCCTGTTTACAGATCTTTTAAAAGGAGTAATGATTGTAATTGTGGTGGGACTTATTTTTGTGATCCGAACCAACTTCAAGTCTGCCGTGTTCATTGTTAATGACAACATGCGATATCTTTTCAGGTTAAGAAAAGATGTTTCATTCCTGAATAAGCCCATCATCAAAGCCAAGCTGGAAGCGGTTCCTGAAGATTCATTCGTGATCATTGATGCCTCCAGGGCAGATTTTATTGATAAGGATGTGCTTGAAGTGATTGAAGATTTTATGCGTCACTCCCATTTGAAGAACATACAGGTAGAGTTCAAAACCTCCATGGCGATGGAAACAAGAATGAACCTTCCTGCAGATGGAGTGCTGGCAAAGCGGTCATCGAGAAGGCTTAGAGAGCAGGAGTTAGAACAAATAAAATTAAAAACCAACAACCATTAAATATTATGAAATCATACGAAAAATTACTGCTGGAGAATAAGGCATGGGCATCTGAAAAAGTAACTGAAGACCCTGATTATTTCAACAGGCTGGTTGAATTGCAAACCCCTGAATTTTTATGGATAGGATGCAGTGACAGCCGCGTTCCCGCTAATGAGATCACTGGTACACAACCGGGAGAGATATTTGTGCATCGTAACATTGCCAATATGGTGATCCATACAGATCTTAACCTGTTAAGTGTGCTGGAATACGCGGTGAATGTGCTGAAGGTTCGTCATATTATCGTGTGCGGGCATTATGGTTGTGGTGGAGTAAAGACGGCTATGACAAGACACAGTGTAGGGCTTATCAATAAGTGGTTAAGAAATATCAAGGATGTTTATCGTTTTCACAGGGAAGAGATCGATGGTATTAAAGATGAAAATCTACGGGTGAACAGGCTGGTGGAATTGAATGTACAGGAGCAGGTAATGAATCTTGCCAAGACATCGCTGATACAGAGAACCTGGAAAGAGCGCCAGGCGCCACATTTGCACGGTTGGGTTTATGACCTGAAGGATGGAATCATCAAGCCGGTAATGGAAATGGCACCGGGGCATAAGATTGATGATTTGTATGAGTATGATAATCTTTAAAGGTGCCCCGGTCCTGTATTATCCATTATATTTGGTATTCTCAAAAACCAATTCATTGTCAATACAAGTACAAAATCTCACCAAGTTATATGGTGAACAGAGGGCAGTAGACAATATCAGTTTTAGCGTTCAAAGGGGTGAGATAGTAGGTTTCCTGGGACCCAATGGTGCCGGGAAATCTACCACCATGAAAATTATTACGGGGTATCTTCATCCTGATGCCGGCGATGTACAGGTTGCGGGAATACATGTCAACTCGGCCCCACTGGAAGCTAAAAAAAGGATCGGTTACCTTCCCGAATCGAATCCCTTGTACTTTGAAATGTATGTTAGGGAGTACCTTGATTTCATCGCCGATCTTCATCATATAAACTCCAAAAAAACCAGGATTGAAGAGGTAATTGAAAAGGTTGGTCTTCAACCTGAAAGCCGTAAGAAGATCGGGCAATTATCAAAGGGATATAAACAGCGCGTTGGAATTGCTGCTGCATTATTACACGACCCTGAAGTGGTGATCCTTGATGAGCCCACCACGGGGCTGGATCCTAACCAGATCATCGAGATCAGGGAAGTGATCAGGGCTTTAGGAAAGGACAAAACAGTCCTTTTTTCCTCGCATATTTTACAGGAAGTTGAAGCCGTCTGCGACAGGGTGATCA
>JAEWIW010000210.1 GCA_023386855.1 Bacteroidota bacterium
GCTATACACTGTACAGGAATGTTCAGCTCGATGAGAACAGCACCGACCGTGCCGATGTGTATGTGAAGATCGACCGCAAAAGCAGGAAGGAAAAGGCTTCCATCATCACCCTTTTTGCGCTTGCCCCGAATGCCAACCCTGCAGAAGTGGAAACCGATGAGTCAAGGATGGATGGATCAAGGTCTTTTCTTAACAATATCAGTCCTGCCCTGGCCGATACCGATCATGATTTCCAGGTGAAGGCACAGGAAGGTAAAGTTGCCGATGCGGAGAAAAAAATGCGCAAGCTTGAAGATGATTATGCCGACCTGGATAAGAGAGTGAAGAACCTCCAGGATAAGATGGAAAAGAATAAAAGGGACCAGGAAATGATGAAGGTGAATATCCAGAATGAACGCGATGCCCTGCAATTACTTCGGATGAAGGGCAAAAGCAGCACGGAACAATAGGCTTGCCTGGTAATTTGCATGTAAATTCTGTAATGAAAGCAAAGTCTTCATTCAAACTGGCTAATTGCTGAACCTTCTTTAAATGGCAAAGCCATTAAATCCTAATTATTGCGCGAACCTTTTATCCTTTATAAAGGTGGAATCAGTGAGGGTCTTAAAAAACTCCAGCAGGTATAATTTATCCATATCGCTTAAACTGATTCCATTCTTCAATAGTGGATCAAGCGTTGCGCTTTGTTCTATACCAGCAGTATAATGATTTAAAACCTGCATAGGTGACTTGAACCGGCCATCATGCATATAAGGAAAGGTCAGCAATATATTCCTAAGCGAGGGCACTTTGAACTTTAATGAATCAGTTGCTAACCCCGAAATCCTCATCCTTCCTTTATCGCCAATGCCCGGGTTTTCATTCAACCCATTATTCCGGTAGGAAAGATCCGTGAAGAGCGGCTCTGTATGGCAACTGGCACAATTCGCCCTGAACAGGTCATAACCTCTTTGTTCGGCAGAACTGAAACTGGTGTCCCCTCTTTTCATCCTGTCGTACCGGCTGTTATAGGATACCATGGCATTCATGAATAGCGCCAGTGCTTTCATCATTTTCTGGCTGGTCACCGTTTCATCGCCAAAAGCTTTTTGAAACATTCTTCGGTATTCCGCATCAGCACCGACTTTAGCCACAACATTGTCGATCGTTTCCGCCATTTCATTGACCGCGGTGATTGGGCCCAGC
Organism: Bacteroidota bacterium; assembly: GCA_023386855.1. Lineage (GTDB taxonomy): Bacteria > Bacteroidota > Bacteroidia > Chitinophagales > Chitinophagaceae > Flavitalea. The sequence goes on from JAEWIW010000210.1 coordinate 1,186, forward strand.
GGCTGCACTTCAATATGATTGATGCCTCCATCCCAATGAAACTCCTTATGCCATGCCAGGTTGAATAAGGGTGGAGCATTGCGGGTGGTAAACTGGTTATTGAAACCATGACTGAAATCGTGATCAAATGTGGCAAAGGCCGCAAACTGCTGGTGACAGGAAGCGCAGGGAAAGTTGCCATCCTTTGAAAGCCTTCCATCGTAAAAAAGTTTCTTGCCTAAGTCAAAACCTTCAACTGTTAGCGGGTTATTGGTAAAATCATATCGTGGAGATGGCCAGCCATCCGGGATTTCCAATGCTATAGGGGTAATCGTTCGACCGGCCCCGGTATCCTTCTTATTGCACCCGGTAACGAAAAGAAATAAAATGATCAATATAGCCGAACATGTTTTCATGGCTGGGTATTCACCGATTGAACGGAAAACATCCTGTAGTAATTGCCCGCGATCTTCCATGCCAGTTCTCCCGGCATGGTACAGGCGGGGTACCCGGCAATTCGGATATCATGAAGGCCACTGAACCATTTGGATGGATCAGCTTCTACTGTAATAATCGATTCTCCTTCGCTGACCGCAGCAAGCGTATAGGGCAGGTTGATGGTGATGGATTTCACAACGTTGTAAGGGCCCATGAACCCGCCTATATGGTATTCAAACTTATGATTGATCGCGTTGGATGCCGGTGATGTTCCTTCCAGCTTTGCCATGATATAACCCGAATTCCAGGTCCAGAACATTCCTTTTGCGGGGTCCAGCACGCCATCCTGTGCACCGGAAACATTCAGCAGGCTGTCAACTCCCAATACAAATCTTAACTGGTCATAATAGCCGGCGGGTAATTCAATATTTAACGTGCAGGTGGAAGGATCATTAATGTCGATAAGATAATAGTCGTCCTTTTTTGCAGGCGAAAATATTTTGTCAGCTATATTCCTGAACTGGACCTTATGAATATAAAACCTGAAAGCCTGTACGTTGAAAATTTCCTGGAATGAATTAAAATAATCAGCGCCAAATTGAAGATTGTCTCCTGCAACCGATCCCTGGAAGGCAACCCGGGCCATATGGCCTGGGGCGTTTGAAATGATGTCTTCCGGTTCTTTCTGGCAGGAGAGCAAAAATTGGCAAGCAACAACTACAAAAATAAACCGCAACATGAGAACTTGAATGTACTCGATATTTGTTGATTAGAGAAATATTAAAGGATATTTTTATTTATTTGGAATCTGTTCAATAAATTAATTTCAATCTTAAATTTTTTCTATTTATGAGGGTAGTGATCCAGCGTGTACTTCGTGCCGATGTATCTATAAATGGTATTTCAAATGGTGCCATCAATAAGGGTTTGCTGGTACTTGCCGGCTTTGAAGAGGCTGACAAGCCGGAAGACCTGGAATGGATGGCCTCCAAGATCGTTCAGTTAAGAATTTTCGATGATGAGCAGGGAGTGATGAACCTTTCTTTAAAAGATAAGGGCTACGACCTGCTGCTGGTAAGCCAGTTTACCCTTCATGCCCAAACCAAAAAAGGGAACAGGCCTTCCTATATTCGTGCGGCCAGGCCGGAACTGGCCATACCGCTGTATGAAAAATTTCATGCACAATTGGAGGCGCAGTTGGGCAGGAAAATCCCGACCGGTGAATTTGGCGCCGATATGCAGGTATCATTGGTCAATGACGGACCTGTAACCATAATTATTGACAGTAAAAACAGGGAATAATGGAACTTACCATCAACGATGCTCAAAAAATGGTGGATGACTGGATCAGGGAGAAAGGGGTCAGGTATTTTAGTGAACTGACCAACCTGGGTATTCTTATGGAAGAAGTGGGGGAACTCTCCCGTTACATGGTCCGCACTTATGGGGAACAGTCGTCCAAAGCCACCGAAGAACCACAGCAGTTGGCCGATGAAATGGCCGATGTATTATGGGTGTTGATATGCCTGGCCAACCAAGCCAGTATTGACCTTTCGGAAGCCTTCAGGAAGAATATGGAGAAGAAAAATAATCGCGACAGCGAGCGTCACCTGAACAATCCCAAATTAAGATAATGGAATGATCAAGTGCTGGAATAGCCAGAAATGGCTGGTGATGGGTGTTTCCGCCTTAAAATTTCATGTTCCTTCTTCCAAATCTGCCATTCTCAAGATTGGATTTCCTATTTTTGGCCGAATATGGCAAGCGATACCAATAAATTCCAGGCGATCATTTCGCATTGTAAAGAGTACGGTTTTATTTTTCCATCGAGTGAAATTTATGACGGGTTAAGTGCAGTGTATGATTATGGCCAGTGGGGTGTTGAGCTGAAAAGAAATATCCGCGACTACTGGTGGAAGAGCATGACCCAGATGAACGAGAACATTGTAGGAATTGATGCGGCGATCTTTATGCATCCTACCACCTGGAAAGCCAGTGGTCATGTCGACAATTTCAGTGACCCCATGATCGACAATAAGGATTCCAAGAAAAGGTATCGCGTTGATCACCTCATCGAAGGCTATGCTGACCAGCTTGAACATGCTGGTAAGAAAGAAGAAGCCGAAGCAGCTATTGCAAGGATGGATGCTTTGCTTGCAGCAAATGATTTTGATGGACTGAAAAGTTTTATTGAGGAAAAGAAAATAAGTTGTTCTGTCAGCGGAACCTGCAACTGGACCGAAGTAAGGCAGTTTAACCTGATGTTTTCCACCCAGCTGGGAAGTGTTAGTGAAGAAGCCAGTGAAATTTACCTGCGCCCGGAAACGGCACAGGGTATCTTCGTTAACTTTTTGAATGTGCAGAAATCGGGAAGGATGAAAATTCCTTTTGGTATTGCACAGGTGGGAAAGGCCTTCCGTAACGAGATCGTTGCCCGCCAGTTCATTTTCCGCATGCGTGAATTTGAACAGATGGAAATGCAGTTCTTTATTCGTCCTGGTTCCCAGAAAGAATGGTACGAGTACTGGAAGGAACAGAGAATGAAATGGCACCTTAGCCTGGGCATTCCTGCTGAACGTTACAGGTTCCATGATCACGTCAAGCTTGCGCATTATGCTGATGCGGCCTGCGATATTGAATATGATTTCCCGATTGGTTTTAAGGAAGTGGAAGGGATCCATTCCAGGACCGATTTCGACCTGAAGAACCACCAGGAATACAGCCGGAAAAAGATCCAGTATTTTGATACAGAGCTCAACCAGAATTATATTCCTTATGTAATCGAGACTTCCATTGGCCTCGATCGAACCATCCTGATGGTGTTGAGTGAAGCTTATGAAGAACAGGACCTGAGCACCAATGATAAAAAAGACAGTAGGGTAGTGCTGAAGTTCCCTCCAAAACTGGCTCCCATCAAGCTGGCCATTTTGCCGCTTACAAAGAAAGATGGACTTCCGGAACTGGCAAGGGAAATTATGACGCAGTGCATGCCTGAATTCAAATGTTTTTACGAAGAGAAAGATACCATTGGTAAAAGGTACCGTCGCATGGATGCTATTGGCACACCTTTTTGTGTAACTATTGATCATCAGAGCAAGGAAGACGGAACCGTTACGATCAGGCACAGGGACAGCATGCAACAGGAGAGGATCCCGATCAGCAATATCATCTCTACTATAAAGGCAGCATTATAATGGTGCTTCCGCTAAAACCAATCCTTTGAAAAACGAAAACCGGGAATTAATTTATTACGTACATCAGTTAGATCTGATCGATCTGAGCCCTTTAATAAACATTTATGCTTGCACTCGAAGTCACACTTAATGTTTTCGTGATCCTAGGCTTCCTTCTTTTAGCCATGGCCTTAGGCTTTTTTGCCCGTTCGGCACAGCTTAACAGCCTGCGCAGGAAAGTTGTGGAGCTTGAAAGGGAAATGCTTTCGAACCATGCATCCATCCTTGAACTCCAGCAGCAGAAAGCGGGCCTGGAAAAGCAGATGAAGGAATCGCGGATTCCTGTGATCCCGATGAAGAATAAGGAGGAAGCAGAGGTTGAACATGCGGAAAATAAAAAACTGGGACGCTAGGCGAAAGTCTAGCCATACAATTCCTGGTGAATGTTCTTCTTATTAATGCCAAGGGCCTGTAGCCGGGTCTTTGCTTCACTGATCATATCTTTCCAGCCACATAAATAGAAAGCTGCATCATTTTCTACGGTATAGCGCTTAGCCTGTACAAGTTCTTCATAAACTGCATGTACATACCCGGTTTTATAACCCGGGTTACCAGGTTCTCTTGAGAAAGTCGGTAAATAATGAAACCCTTCCAGCTTTTTTTCCAGGTCCTTCATCTCCTCTTCGTATAAAGCATCGCAGAATTTCCTGCAGCCGAAAACAAGGTATATATCCTTGTGCGCTATCTTATGGTTCATGATATGGTTGACCATGGAACGAAAAGGTGCAATGCCGGTACCAGTACAAATAAAATATAGGTCCTGTGTTATGGTTTGTGGCAGGGTGAATACACCAAGTGGACCCCTGAAATCCAGTTCTGACCCGGTTTTGACCTCGTTAAAAAGATAATTGGTGCCTGCGCCATTTTCAAGCAATACGATGATAAGCTCAAATACATTCGACCCATCGGGCCAGGAAGCAATGGAATAACTGCGCTGGCGCCTGTTTATTTTTTCATGGATGGGAAGGTCAAGTGTCACAAACTGGCCTGGAAGAAAATCAAACCGCTCCGTTCCCTGCACCTCGATCCAGTAACGCCTGGTAGAAGAGGATAATTCTTCGATCCTTATCACCGTACCTTTTTGCCAGGGTAGAAGCATATATTGGGTTTTAAAGAAAGACCCCGCTTTAGCGGGGCCCCTGTTATTAGCTTATGGCAAGCTATCGTTAACGCTAATATAAAGATTTATTTATTGTAATACTACAGGTTGTAATTTTTTCCAGGTATTGGTGATGGTGTAATACTTACGCTTTCCTTTGTTGAATTCCATCACAACCGCGTTGTTTTTCACAACTTCTTTCAAACGATCACCAGGAGCTATGTCCAGCCTCTCCTTCAAATGAACCCTGTAAACTGTTCCTTTTGTTTTGGTTAGAATAGTGTCGTTTTGCTGGAATTTACCTGGCTGGCTCCCGGGAACGATCACGGGAGTTTTAATTTCTTCAACTTCTACACGGTAAGGATTTCCTTCGAGCCAAACCGTTTGTATGGTGGCTTTCCGTGGTAATTTATAAAAATAAATGAAGTAGCTGCCGGAAGGTTTAGCGGGTCTTTCAACTGTCTGCCCGTTTTCCATGGTCTGCCCTTTTGGAAAGCTTCCTGGCATGGCATTCCGAACAAACGCTTCGAGTTTTACCCTGCGGCATTCTTTCTGAGCAAAAGCGCTGCTGAAAGTAACCAACAATGCAAAAAGAGTAATGTACAATTTCATAGTACGCAAATTTGCTGCTCAGATAAAAAAATCTGTAGCCGGTTTAGTTGCAGGTTCCTGGTATAAAGATGTTATCATTCTTTTAAGAACTTTCTTACAAACTGCTGTTTGTAATCGGTGCTTGAGA
>JAEWIW010000173.1 GCA_023386855.1 Bacteroidota bacterium
TTCGATCGGCAGTAATGTTTACGGTAATAGCCCTGGGATCAGCGTTAAACAAAAAGCCCAATATTATTAACAGCCTTGCAGCATCAGCTTTCCTTTTGCTTTGTTATAATCCTGCCTGGCTTTGGGATATCGGGTTCCAGCTCTCTTATAGCGCAGTGCTCAGCCTGATGATCTTCGCAAAACCGGTTTATGATCTTTTTTATATAAGCAATCGCCTGTTGGATCAATTATGGAAGATGAGTTCAGTAACGCTGGCAGCACAGTTATGTACCCTTCCTTTTATTTTGTTTCACTTTCACCAGTTCCCTGTTTATTTTCTTCCAGCAAACATTCTATGTGTACCGCTTTCAAGTGTCATCCTGGTTGCAGAGATCTTACTATTTATTACAGACTTCCTACCCTTTATTGCCAATGGAATTGGATGGCTTATTGGATGGGGGATCCATTTTATGAATGCATCAGTTGCTTATTTTTCCTCGATGCCATTCAGCAGCATCAATGGTATATTCTTCGATCCTATACAAACCCTGGTATTGTTCACCGCCATTGGCTTGCTTGCAGCATTCATTACACAAAAAAAACCCAAACTATTTCTAAGCGCCTTGTTCTCGCTATTTCTTTTACCGGCCATTGGCTTGGTACATAAAGAACTTGCCCGCAGGCAGCAGAAACTGGTTATCTATCATCAAAACGGTTCAAAAGCAATACAACTGGTAAATGGAAGAAAGGCCTTGCTCATTGCTGATACCAGCAGGATGGTGTCCCCAGGAACCTTACAGTCCGCGGCTTTATATTTCAATCTCCAAAATGATAACAGGGAAGCCATCCTTTACCCGGAAGGAAACCATATATTGAAATACAGGGATCGAACCATCCTGCTGATCAATAAAAAACTGTTACCACGAATAACCCATGCCGATATCATCATTATTTCATCTTCTGCCAAAGTTGATCTACGGGAGCTTAATGAAAAACTTCATCCTTCAGTGATCATTATGGATGGAAGCAACAGGAGAAAAATCCTGGAAGGCTGGAAATCGGATTGTGAGCGGCTTTCACTGCCCTGCCATATTACGGCTGAAAGAGGAGCTTTTGTAATGAACCTTAATTCATCTAATTTTGCGGCTTCCCACAAAGACTTCGACCAATGACCAAAAAAATAAGCTCAGCACTCATTTCGGTTTTTTACAAGGATGGACTTGAAACAATCGTCAGGCAGTTACATGCGCTTGATGTAAAACTTTTTTCTACCGGCGGAACCCAGAAATTCATTGAACAACTGAATATTCCCGTAACCCCCGTGGAATCGCTTACTACCTATCCATCCATTCTTGGAGGAAGGGTTAAAACACTGCACCCCGCAATTTTCGGTGGCATCCTGGGAAGAAGGGATCTCGAAACTGACCGCCAGGAAATGCAGCAATACCAGATCCCTGAGCTTGACCTGGTGATCGTTGACCTTTATCCTTTCGAAGAAACATTGTCAAAGACCTCGGAAGAGCAGGCCATCATTGAAAAAATTGATATTGGTGGAGTCTCCCTTATCCGGGCAGCAGCCAAGAACCATAAGGATGTTGTGATCGTTGCATCACCATCACAATATGCCGATCTTGAGCAGGTGATCGTTGAAAGCAAGGCTGAAACTGACCTGGCCACCAGGAGGAAATTCGCCGCCAAAGCTTTCGAGATCTGTGCCCAGTATGATATCGCCATCTCGAACTACTTTAATAAGGAAACTCCCATTGAATTATTATATAAGGGAAAAGAGATCCCCCTGAGATACGGCGAAAACCCGCACCAGCAGGCAAGTTTCTTTGGCGACCTTGGTGAAAGTTTCAGCCAGCTGCATGGAAAAGAGATCTCCTATAATAACCTTGTAGATATTGATGCCGCTGTTCAGCTGATCCGTGAATTCAGTGATCTCACTTTTGCCATCATCAAGCATACCAATGTTTGCGGTATCGCTTCAAGACCAACAGTGATTGAATCCTGGAAAGATGCACTGGCGGGAGATCCGGAATCTGCTTTTGGTGGTGTACTTGTTTGTAATGGAGTGATTGACCGTACCACAGCCGAGGCCATTAGTGAAATTTTCTTCGAAGTACTCATTGCACAAGGCTTTGACGCTGATGCACTGAATGTACTGACAGCCAGGAAAAATCGTATCCTGCTTCAATGCCACCCTTATAATTTGTCGACCAAAAAAATGTACAAGAGCCTCCTCAATGGTACATTGGTCCAGGATCTTGACCAGGGATCAACATCAGAATGGAAGGAAGTTGGGGCAAGAACAAGTTCGGAAACTGAGAAAAAAGATCTTGAATTTGCCAACCTGGTATGCAAGCATTTGAAATCAAATGCCATTGCACTGGTGAAAAACAGCATGCTCGTTGGAAAAGGATGCGGGCAAACCAGTCGCATTGATTCTCTCAGGCAGGCGGTTGAAAAAGCCAGGCAATTTAATTTTGACCTACAGGGGGCAGTAATGGCTTCCGATGCCTTCTTCCCCTTCAACGATTGTGTGCAGATGGGGCATGAAGCGGGGATCACAGCATTCATCCAGCCCGGCGGATCCATCAGGGATAAGGATTCCATTGAATATTGCAAACAGAATAACCTGGCCATGGTGATCACGGGAATGCGGCATTTCAAACATTAAGTAGCGGTTTTGCAAAAAACATTGGTGCTTTTTAAATATCCCTCCCGGCAATGTTTTTACATCGCCGGCCATAATGATTCATTAAATACGCTTAGCACGAAATGAAAACGGGTACCAGGACCAGGGCATACATTGCACTGATAATGGTTTGTTTTTTCTGGGGCACCACGTGGATCGCTTCAAAGGAAGGAGTCAGGCATATGCCTGCTCTCCAACTTGCAGGCATCAGGCAGTTTCTTGGAGGACTACTTTATATCGGTTTCTTTGCTTCAAAAGGAAAATTCCTTCCCCGGAGGCAGGAATGGGGATCCATCCTTGTACTGGGACTTCTCAATTTTTTTCTCAGTAATGGCTTATCTACCTGGGGAGTGAAATATATTACGGCTGGCCTTGGAGCTATCATTGGCGCGGCTTTTCCACTCTGGCTTGTTATCATTGAACTATTCGGAAAAAAGAAAAAGATACCAACGAAGGCGCTGGTGGGTTTTGTGCTTGGATTTGCAGGCATCTGCGTGATCTTTTATGAACACCTGCACGATTTCCTTCGGAAAGAATTCATCTTTGGGATCATCCTTTCACTTGCTGCTACATGGTCATGGGCTTTTGGTACCATCTATACCAAGGAGCAGGCACGTGCTTTCAATCCTTATTATAGTCTTGGCTGGCAAATGTTCATTTCAGGAATAGGCCTGCTGTTCATCACAAATGTAAGTGGAACCGCTATACCATTGGTTTCTATTCCCTGGCAATCCATTGTTGCGATAAGTTACCTGGTTTTGTTTGGATCAGTGCTTTCCTTTATTGCCTATCTCTATGCCTTACAAAATCTTTCAACCGAACAGACTTCCATCTATGCCTATATTAACCCTGTGGTAGCGGTATTGCTGGGTTCTGCATTATTTGGCGAGCACCTTACCATCTTTATTGCAGCAGGGGGATTGATCACACTGTATGGTGTTTACCTTATTAATAAGGCCATGAAAAAAGCGGGAAGGAAGGAACTGGAAAAAGCATTTGGTGAATAATATAAACGCAGGTTCATCCTAAAAGGAAATATTTCAGCATGGTTGCTTCACCTCGATTACTAAAACTTCGATCACTTATTTTTTTCCCGCCACATTTCATTAAAAGTTTTTTGGGAGAAGTCGAGCGTTGACCTGTGGGCTGTCCAGGCAGTAAATAGTTTATTGATCACTGCATTCTTCATGTTGCCATTACCCATGTTCATCATCTTACGACTCTTGCAGGCAATCTTCCATGCTTTCCATGCCATCTTTTCTGCAAGTCCTGCATATCCTTGCTGAACCGCTTCCTGCCTGTTCTCCAGCAACAGTTCATGAAGATTGATCTTCACTGAACACACTTCAGTACAGTTACCGCATAAGGATGAAGCATAGCTGAGATGTTTCCATTCACCCATATCCCTGAGGTGGGGAGTGATCACAGAACCAATCGGTCCGCTGTATGTTGTTTCATAAGCGTGGCCCCCGATATTTTTATATACAGGGCATGCATTAAGACAGGCACCACATCTGATGCAGTAAAGCGATTCCCGTGCTTTTTCATTCTGAAGAATGTTAGTACGCCCATTATCAAGAAGGATCACATACATCTCATCCGGTCCGTCGGGTTCATTGGGCTGTCGTGGGCCCGATATGATACTGTTATAGGATGTGATCCTCTGGCCTGTTCCATAAGTTGCAAGCAAGGGCCAGAATATGGTGAGGTCATTGATGGAAGGAATTACCTTTTCAATACCAGCTATCACGATATGCACTTTTGGAAAAGATGCACTCAGTCTGGCATTTCCTTCATTTTCAGTAACTGCGATGCCGCCAATATCAGATATAATGAAGTTGGCCCCGGTGATACCTACTTCAGCCTGTACATATTTTTCTCTTAATACTTCACGTGCAACGCCAGTAAGTTGTTCGGGAGTAAGCGATGGGCTGGTATTGAGTTTGCGGGCAAAAAGCTTTGCAACATCTTCCTTGCTTTTATGCATGGCGGGAGTTACAATATGGTAAGGCGGTTCATCGTCGAGTTGCTGTATATATTCACCCAGGTCGGTCTCAACACTTTCAATACCCTGCTTTTCAAGGTATTTATTCAGGTGGATCTCTTCTGTGACCATGCTCTTGCTTTTCACAACGGTCTTACAGTTTTTCTCCCTGCAGATCTTTCCAATTTCTTCCAGTGCCTGGTTTGCATCTTCAGCCCAGATCACTTTCCCACCACGTGAACTAAGTTTCTTTTCGAAATCCTCGAGCTGCTGGTCGAGCGATTCCAGCGCCCTCCATTTAGCATTCTTTGCTCTTTCCCTTGCCAGTTCAATATCCAGGAATTGCTGCTTGCCCACAGGCACAACAGAATTATATTTATTGATATTGAAATTGACCTTGCGGCGATGTTCAAGATCCGCAGCTTTGATGGTACTTTTTGCAATAAAGGATTTCGAAGATTCAGACATTATAATTGATTTCGCATTTTAGTTGCAACTGCATCCAGCGCTTCATAAAATTCTTCACCATATTTCCTTATGATGGGTTCTTTCAAAAACTGGTAAACAGGAACTTTCAGTTTTTTTCCAAGCACGCAGGCAGGATTACATAATATATCGCGCGGCTCATAATTCATCCGGTCATAATCGCCATCCTGCCCCTGTTTAACCGTGATGGGATAAAGATGGCAGCTGATCGGCTTTTTAAAATCGATCTTACCATCCCTGTAAGCCTGTTCAATTCCACATTTGATAATATTATTCTCATCCCTGTATCCATATACGCACATCTTGCCTTCAATGGTTGGAGTAACCCATCCAAATTCACGGTCATACAGGTACCTTCCTCTTTTTTCAATGGTCCTGATCCCTTCCTTTGTGAGGTAGGGTTTTACCGTTTCGTATACCTGGTTGAGAATATCAAGCTCTTCAGTGGTCAGCGGTGCACCTGCATCGCCGTCTTCACAGCATCCTCCCTTACATTTTGCAAGGTCGCACACAAACCTGGCTTCGGCCACCAGGTCACTGACCAGTACATTATCTATCGCAATCACAAATTCAGATTTAGCTGCAAAAATACGGTATAATTACTGCCCTGCCGGGCATTGTGCAAGCTTTAATATTCGCGGGTATTTATTGAATAATGACCGGTAAGGAGTTATTTCCAGCGGAAAGTATTGATGAGGTGCTTCATATCCTGTTCAAGGAAATTGTTCACAACGCCCAGTGAATCGGCATTTGGTGAAGCATCAAAGTATAAGGCGCCCCTGATAAAATGCCGTACAGTATCGGTAAGGAAGAACTGGCGCGCTGTTGCAGCATTTCCCCCTACCTTAAAAAAGATACCGGTGATCCCATTAGGCGTATGCATCAGCGAGTCTTCGATCCCCGTTGCCTTTGCCGTATGCTTATAGGTAAGCTTGAATGCATCAGATACCAGGGTATCGAAATTATTCTTCACTGCATCTTTATAACTTATATAGATCCTTCCATTCAGGGAAGGGAAATCAATATTAATCCAGTAAGGGTTTTCGGGTTTATCTTCAAAGAAGGTAGTATCCTTTACAATATTGGCGTAAACAGGATATTCAAATGAGTAAGGAAAGTCCTTATTATCAAAACTCCTGTATTCATGTTTGGGAAGATCTATTTTAAAATATCCTCTTTGGCGGATGGTATAATCACTGTTGCATGCTGAAAAAATCATTGCTATTGCAAACAAAGCGTATATCCCGGTAAAGAAAGATGAGTTCATAAAGCGGCCAGGGCGGTAATTTCTTTCAGGCATGTCAGGGTTGTTTAATAGCCACGTTTACTTTTCGGATCCTGTTCCTGTCAACATCCAGGATGGTGAATACAAAGTCACCCATGGTGATCACTTCATTAACCAGCGGTATCTTTCCCGATACTTCAAGGATCAGCCCGGCCATTGAATCACTGTCTCCACGCAAGGCATTAAAGGTATCAGCTGATATGTTCATGATCCTGCAGGCATCGTTGATCTTGGTCCTTCCTTCGAATATATAGGTTCCATCATCGAGTTTCTTGTTGCCGCTTTCATCCTCATCAAATTCATCGCTGATCTCACCGATCACTTCTTCCAGGATATCTTCAAGGGTAACAATTCCGCTGGTTCCACCAAACTCATCCACAACGATGGCAAAATGTATTCTCCTGGCCTGGAATTCTTTTAAAAGGTCTTCAATGAATTTCTGCTGGTGCACAAAAAATGGAGTCCTGATCAGCTGGTGCCAGTTAAAATCATCAGGTTCGTTGAGGAAATTAAGAACATCCTTGGTATGCACGATACCAACGATTTCGTCAAGACTTTTCTTATATACCGGCAATCTCGAATAATGCAATTCCGATATTCGGTCCTTCAATTCTTTAAAGCTGATGCTGTTGTCGATACCACTAACGTCAAGCCTTGTTCTCATCACCTGCTTTACGGTGATATCCCCGAATTTATAGATTCCAGCAAGCATGCGCTGTTCATCTTCCTGCTCAACTGTTGAGCGGATAGCTTCTTCAAGTTGTTGCTGTGCATAGGCCTTAGAAGAAATACCGCCGGTTGAGCGTTCAATAGAATCGGACATGCTGACCAGCCTTGCACCCAGCCTACCAAAAACATAATGTATGATCTCCACAACGTAGGAGGCTTCATAGGCAAAACGAAGGTTATTCTGGGTTGCCCTCACTTTTGGAAGTATTTCACCGAAAAGAATGAGCAGTGAAGCAATAATGACGATCTTGATCAGCAATGTTGCCCACCAGAATTCGGGCTTCAGCATCATTACCTGGTCGATCATTACATTAGTTAGTATGATGATAGCGATGTTGACCATACTATTGGCCACCATCAGCGATGCCAACAAATGACGGGGTTCTTCAAGCAGATCGACAATCCTTCTCCAACCTGCGTCCTGCTTGCTTTTGAGCAGGTTGATATCTTTATATCCAAGGGAGAAAAAGGCGACCTCAGCACCTGATACAAAAAAGGAAAGTATCAGCAGCAGTACTACAACAAAGCCGAGCAATACCAGGCCCTGTGTAGTGGCAGCTAATAAGATAGGTTGAACAGTATTAAGAAAGATAAGGTCGAATGATTCCAAAATAAAGCTGATTAGTTAAGGCCTCCGGCCAACTCCGGTAGGCAGTTGTACTGCCTGCTCATCCCCGCAAAAATAATAGATTAAAAAATATCCGCAGAAGGATCATTCATTGGCGGGATTTCAGGGTTAAAACCTTCGATTGAATCATTATGTCCAGCTCCCGGGAAGGCATGCCCTCCATCGGTTCTTTTATCAAGCATGATGAGGTTATCGCCTACTACTTCGGTGGCAAACTTCTTATTTCCTTCCTTGTCTTC
>JAEWIW010000227.1 GCA_023386855.1 Bacteroidota bacterium
CGGAGTTATTGCTGAAAGAAAAGGAGCTGGCATCCACTTCAATGAACCTGGTGCAAAAAGATGAGATGCTGGGAAAGGTGAAGGAAGAATTTGTAAAGATGAAGAAGGATGGGGTGATGGACAGAACAAACGAGGAATACCGGAAGATCCTCCGGATGCTGGAAGAAAGCAAGCAGCAGGATAACTGGGACCAGTTTGCCGTGCATTTCGATAAAGTGTATACCGATTTCCTGGTATCGTTGAAGCAGGAGTTCCCGAGGCTGACGCCCAGTGAACTCAAGTTATGTACATACCTGCGACTGAACCTATCCAGTAAAGAGATCTCGAAGATCATGAACATCACGATCAAGAGCGTAGAATTGAGCCGTTACCGGCTCAGAAAGAAGCTGCAGGTGGAAAGTGAAGTGAATCTTTTTGACTTTTTATTACACCGTGGCACGCCCCCGTGGCACGGGGCCGTGCCACGGGGGCGTGCCACGGTGTAGGTACCAGCCTATTACTCTACCACGAAAGTTACTATGGAATGCGGCAGGCTTTCCACTTCGGCGGCCTTCCCTGAAATGGCCAGCTTATAGGAAACCTTCTCATCACTGCGGTTCATCACCACCACCGCGATCTTTCCATCATTATTAATAAATGCAGTGGATTCAAGCTGCTGCCTGTTGCTGCTGGTTTCGAGCCGGCGCGCACCCGGCCTGATGAATTTGCTGAAATGACCGATATAATAATAGGAATTTGTATAGATCAGTTTACCCGACCTTGTATCGGCATGAACGGGCGCAAAACAGAAGTTACCAACATGATTCGGCCCTCCCTTTTCATCCAGTAAAATATTCCAATCGGTCCATGCTACGGTTCCACTGTTGAAATCATTGATCATGCTATGCCCATACCTTTCTCCCAATGCCCAGTTGTCCACTTTTGAAAGATCGAATTTCTCCACGCAGCCTTCTGTAAAAATCAAAGACTTACCAGGAAAGGCTTCATTCACTTTTTTCACGTTATCAAACAGCATCGGTCCGCCGGTCCAGGTTTCGTACCAGTGAAACCCGATACCCCAAACATATCTTGCCGCAGCAGGATCGTTCAGGATCGTGCTTGCCCGCTGGTAAATAAGATCGCGGTTATGATCCCAGGCAATGAGTTTCCTGTTCCCCAACCCGCTTTTCTGCAACGTGGGTCCGAGGTAACCCTTAATAAAATCCCTCTCCTCTTCAGCCGTATAAATACAGCTTTCCCAGGTTTGTTTAGCCATCGGTTCATTCTGGACACTCAGGCCCCATACAGGAATGCCAGCCGCCTCATACCCTTTGATAAATTTCACGTAATAATTGGCCCAGCTCTGTTTATATTCATCCAATAGCTTTCCGCCCTGCAGCATATTGTTGGTATTCTTCATCCAGGCTGGCGGACTCCATGGACTTACATATAAAGTGAAATCAGCGCCTACCAGCTGCTGCGCCTTGCGGATCAGCGGCATCTTGAAACGCTCGTCGTGGGCAAGGGAGAAGCTTGATAATTCCTTATCGTTTTCCTTTACATAGGTATAAGTATCGCTAGAAAAATCACAGCTGTTGATATTGGTCCGGGCCAGCGTATAGCCAATGCCCTTCTCTGCATTATAGTAGGCATCAAGGAATTCCTGCTGTTGCGATGCAGGAAGCTTGGCAAACACTTCAGCAGATGCATCAGTGATCGCTCCACCAATTCCAACAAGCGATTGAAACCTGCGCTGGGGATCTACATACACAAAGGGTTCAGTTTCCAGTGGCTGAACAAAATCCTTCAGTGCCAGGGTTCCAGTCTGCTTTAAACGAAGGTCACCCTTTTCAGCGGTGGTGAACACGGTAATTGAACTGACGGCTACTGCATCAGCACGCGGGCCATTTACAACCCTTGCCTGGCGTGACTTTCCTGCATTTCTGCGAGCACTCCCGGGGCGTTGCGCCTCAACAGAAGAAACCAGGCCCAGGGTTATCAACACCAACAGGCATAAAAAAACAGATTGATTTTTTTTCATAACAGCAAAATAAGAATGAAAGTATGCGGCCAACAAAAAGGACAAAACTGTCTTTTTTTTAGAACCGAACGCGCAAGGATCAAAAATACTGCCTTAAATGCATATGCTCCTCAACACAACAATCATCTTATTGGCAAACACTGGTCAGGATTTTTGTGGTAAAGCCTTTTTTTCTTCCAGGATTACATTGCATCTTTTAAGCGCTTCATCGAAACTGGAAGTAATATTTGCTTTCCCGATCCTGAACATCAGCCTTGAATCTTTCAATTCTTCCAACACTTTTTCACTCTTCACTTCCGAAAGGATCAGCTTGGTTCCCCGGTGAACAGATTCTTTATACACTTCTTCAAGTGTTTTTATTCCTGTTACATCAATGATCGGAACCTGTCGCATCCGGAGGATCAATACCGCCGGTGTTTTTTCAATGAACTTGATGGCATCCTTGAACTTATGTGCAGCGCCAAAGAACAGCGGGCCATTGATCTCGAACACTTCCACCTGGGCAGGAATGTGATAATTGCCAATAGCATCGGAATCCATACCCGGCTCCCTTTCGCTTTTCACCAGCTGGCTGGTCAAACTGTTGACCTCGCTGAACCGGATCATCTTCCTCATGAACAGGAATACTGCCAACACCATCCCGATTTCAATGGCCACCGTAAGATCAACTATTACGGTGAGAAAGAACGTGGTCAGCAATACGGCCACATCACTTTTAGGTCCTTTCAAAACGGATAAAAAACTTTCCCATTCACTCATGTTATAGGCTACCGTAATGAGGATGCCTGCAAGTGTTGCCATCGGTATCAATGCAGCCCATTTACCAACGAACAGCATAATCAATAACAGTACGAGCGCATGTACCATCCCTGCAACAGGTGTGCGACCGCCATTCTTTACGTTGGTAGCTGTTCTAGCTATAGCTCCTGTTGCCGGTATCCCGCCGAAAATTGAAGAAGCAATATTGGCTGTACCCTGCGCGATCAGTTCCATGTTCGACTTATGTCTTCCGCCAATCATACCATCCGATACTACTGCCGATAATAAACTTTCGATACCACCCAGCAGCGCAATGGTAAAGGCCGGTTGAATAAGTTTCTGTACGGTGGAAAAGCTGATATCAGGAAGAACAGGTGTGGGGAAGCCAGATTTAATTTCCCCGAATTTCGAACCGATGGTTTCAACGGGAATGTTGAACCATTGTACCAGCGCGGTACTCAGCAGGATGGCAATTATAGAACCGGGAATTTTATGCGTGATTTTTGGCCATAAAAATACCATCGCAACAGTAGCTGCAGCGATGATCACTGAGGCAATATTCATCGACCCGATATGCTGGAAATAGCTGGCCCATTTCTCGATAAAATCTGATGGAACATCACCCATTTGAAGTCCGAAAAAATCCTTCATCTGCGAGGAGAAAATGATAAGGGCAATGCCACTGGTAAAGCCCACGATCAGCGGGTGGGGTATAAATTTGATCACGGAACCCAGCCGGGCAAAGCCCATTAAGATCAGCATCACTCCTGCAATAAAAGTGGCAATGATCAAACCATTGATACCATATTGCTGCACGATGCCATAAACAATTACAATGAAAGCGCCGGTAGGTCCGCCGATCTGGACCTTACTACCACCCATCGCCGAAATGATGAAGCCGGCAATGACAGCGGTGAACAGTCCTTTTTCCGGCGACACACCCGAAGCGATCGCGAACGCGATAGCCAGTGGCAGCGCAACGATGCCGACGATTAGCCCGGCCATAAGATCCTTCGTAAACTGCTGCCTGTTATAGTTTTTCAGGGTATCGAATAATTTAGGCTTAAACATGATGCAAAATTATCATGCGTATAAAGCGCCTGCGGTAAGTTTAATCACGGCAAATAGTGAATTTTATCACTTTTGATGATACCTTTCGGGAATGAACCCAAAGGGATCCTTTCCTATTGATAAGTGGGACTTTCACAGCGAATCCATCCTCCACGATCTTCCAAAAGAGGATATTGCCATGTTAACCGCACACAGCAGCGAGCAGTTATACCAGAAGGGCGAACTGGTTTTCCGTGAAGGCGCTTATCCCTCAGGCCTTTTTTTTATTTCTTCAGGGAAAGTGAAAAAGTATAAGGTCGATAAGCTGGGAAGGGAGCAAATCATTTACGTGGCCAACGCG
>JAEWIW010000255.1 GCA_023386855.1 Bacteroidota bacterium
TGATCACACTGCCGATATAACCGAAAGAATATCCCCTTGCACTAATCCTGTCGCGGTCCTCTTCAGCCGCGATCTCCGGCAGGTATGAATTATAAAAAACCTGGCTTCCATAGAAGCCGATACCTGCCATCATGAAACAGAAAAGACCGAATCCTACATTCGTTTTATCGAAGAAAAATAAAAGGGAACAACTGATGGCGCCGAGGTAACAAAAGAAACGCATGAAGTTCTTTTTGCTTCCCCTGTAATCGGCAATGGAAGAAAGAACAGGCGACATCAAAGCGATGATAAAAAAACCGGTCGCCAGTACATAATCTTTGAGTTCAGTGTTCACAAAACTTCGCCCGAACATGGGAACCCCATTGGCAAACTCGGGTTGTTTAACCGAGGTCATTGCCGCGTAATAAGCAGGAAAAAAAGTAGTGGTGATCACCAGGCTATACACAGAATTAGCCCAGTCGTACATGCACCAGCCATTGATCACTTTTTTGGATGCCGTGGACATGCTTATATTTTACAGTGAGAAATAATCTTTCCTCCCAGGTAAGCACTATTGAATATAGCCCGTCATGATCAGCGCAAACAAAATAATACCGGCGATAATCCTGTACCATCCAAACAGCCTGAAGCCATGCTTCTGCAAAAAACCGATGAAAAACTTGATGGCCAGTATGGCAACAACAAATGCCACAAGGTTTCCTATCAACAATATCTGAACATGATCGCTTGTGAAGGTTTCATAACCTTTGAACAGTTTATAAGCCGTTGCTGCAAACATGGTAGGTACGGCCAGGAAGAAAGAGAACTCAGCTGCAAGCTTCCTGCTCATGCCCTGTTGCATACCGCCGATGATGGAAGCTGCACTGCGGCTCACCCCTGGGATCATGGCCAGGCATTGCCAAACACCGGTCAATACGGCCTGTTTAGGCGTTACCTCATCCACCGTTTCAGTATGGTATTTCTGGAAGTGCCTGTCGATAAACAATAAAACGATACCTCCAAGGAATAAAGTGATGGCAACCGTCAGCGGGCTTTCCATTAATTCATCGATCTTGTCGGCAAATAATTTTCCAAATACCAGCGCAGGAATAACAGCAAGAATGAGCTTTACATAAAAGCGGATATTCTTGAAGTCGAAAAATTTTCTCCAGTACAATACTACCACTGCCAGGATCGCTCCCAGCTGAATGGCTACTTCATAAAGCTTGGTGAACTCATCTTTGTGGATGCCCATCAGGCTGGAAGTAATGATCATATGACCGGTGGAAGATACCGGCAAATACTCTGTAATTCCTTCAACAATGGCTATGATGATGGCTTCAAATACATTCATAAGGTTGGTTATTCCGGCTGGTTATTGTTTCGGTTTGCGCATGATCGCAAAGATCTCGATGCCCAATCCCAGCAGGATTAAAATGGGAGCGATGGTGATACGGGTGGTGCTATATACTTTATCGGGATGGAATTCATTGGGATTATCACTTTTACCGCCGGCCATCAGGATCAGTCCAAGCCCGATCACGGCAAGGCCGATAATGATCCAGGTATAGTTCTCTTTGCCGAACAGGTTGCTGTTGGCAGCGCTGTTCTTCTTCTTTTCGATCATGAGTTTTCGTTTAAAGTGCCGAAGATAATGAATCGGTTTTGCAGAAAAAGATAATTACTGCATGCGCATTTAATAAAGGTCATCCAGTTTCATCTTGAGGTATTTCACCACGCTGCGCTGGGTACTGAACAGGCTGATGCCAATACCGAGTAACAAAAGAATCAGGAAAAGGAGCAATAGCTTGCTGTTGTCTCGCAGGTCGCGCAGGTAGGGCACAAAGTTTTCAAAAATCAGGATCAACCCATAGATCAGCAGGATGGCAATGCCCGCTGCAATGGTTCCATTAATAATCGCCCGGATATTCATTGGCTTGCTGATAAAGCCGCGGGTTGCGCCCACCATTTGCATGGTCTTGATGATAAAGCGGTTGCTGTACATGGCAAGCCTGATGGTATTATCAATAAGCACAATAGACAAAAGGGAAAATACCGCTGCAAGAATAAACAGGCCAAGCAATATCCATTGCATGGTCTGCCCCATTTTTTCTACCAGGGATGCCGGGTAATTCACGCTCTGAACCACCATGGAAAAGCGGTTGATGTCTTCCTGTATGGCCTTCAGGCTGTCTTTCTGTACATAATTGCTGCGGGTGTAAAAATCAATGGAGGCGGGCAGGGGGTTTTCATCGAGCAGTTCAGCAAAATCGGATTCACCTTTCGACAACCACCGCTTCTTTGCTGTTTCCTTGTCGATATACTCCACCGATTTTGTATAAGGTTTCGCCGCGATATAATTTTTCAGGGAATCAATATCCTTCTGGTTCACGTTATTCCGGAGATATACCTGCACCTGTACTTCTTCTTTCAACTGTACAATATATTTGCTGGCATTAAGCATTAACCATCCGAAAATGCCCACGAAGAACAACACGATGGTCACACCGAGTATGGCCATAAAATAAGAGGGCTTGGATCGTTTTGCAGAGGATTTACTGATTGCTGCCATGAATTTCCTTGATTTAGGGCCAAAAATAGTTATATTTTTGCGGCCCTTCAAACAATAACGGAGCGGTTTAACATGGAGTATTCATTCAGGCAAATAGAAAAGAAATGGCAGGAACACTGGAAACAGAACAATGCCTACGCGGTATCCAATAATAGTGATAGGCCCAAGTACTATGTTCTTGATATGTTTCCTTACCCCAGTGGGGCAGGGCTGCATGTAGGTCATCCACTAGGTTATATTGCCAGCGATGTTTTTGCACGTTATAAAAGATTAAAAGGTTTTAACGTGCTTCATCCCATGGGTTATGATGCCTTTGGCCTTCCTGCAGAACAGTTCGCGATCGATCATGGCATTCATCCCGCCGTTTCTACTGAAGATAATATCCGGAATTTCCGCAGGCAGTTGGATAATATCGGGTTTTCTTACGACTGGAACCGGGAAGTGCGAACCTGTGATCCTTCATACTATAAATGGACACAATGGATCTTCCTCCAATTATTTGGTTCATGGTTCAATAGGTCAAAAGGAAAAGCTGAACCTATAAATGTTCTTACCGCCTTCTTTGAGAAAGAAGGAAATAGAAATTATGAATGTCCTGGCGATGCTTCCATTATTTTTTCTGCAGCAGAATGGAACGCTTTCAGCGAAGCCAAAAAACAGGAAGTATTAATGGAATACCGCCTGGCTTATTGCGGTATCGGTGAAGTGAACTGGTGCGAAGCGCTGGGTACTGTACTGGCCAATGATGAAGTGGTGAATGGTGTAAGTGAACGTGGTGGTTTTCCCGTAGTGAAAAAGAAATTAAGACAATGGTACCTGCGCATTACCGAATATGCCGACAGGTTGCTGAAAGGCCTTGATACAGTGGATTTCAGTGATGCCATGAAGGAGATGCAGTCGAACTGGATCGGGAAAAGTTATGGTGCTGAAATCGATTTTGCGATCAGCGGACATGACCAAAAACTTCGCGTATATACTACGCGCCCCGATACCATTTTTGGTGTAGATTTCATGGTGGTGGCTCCAGAACACGAGATTGTTCAACAGGTCACTACTGCAGGCGAAGAGAAAAATGTAGAGGAATACCTGGCCTATGTGAACAGTCGCAGTGAAAGAGAACGCATGGCGGAAAAGAAGATCACGGGCTGCTTTACAGGAGCCTATGCCATCAATCCTTTCGATGGCCGTGAAATTCCCATCTGGATCAGTGAATATGTGCTTGCTGGTTATGGAACGGGTGCCATCATGGCCGTTCCTTGCGGTGATGAACGTGATCATAAGTTTGCGCAATACTTCAATATTCCTATTACCAATATTATTGGTGAATATTACAACGGAACGGAAGCCAATGCTACAAAGGAAGCGATCCTTACCAACAGCGGGTTTTTGAATGGAACCAAAATGCAGGATGCTATTGAAATAGTGATCAGCAGGCTGGAAGAAATGGGCATTGGAAAGCGCAAGGTGAATTATAAGATGCGTGATGCTGCTTTCAGTCGCCAGCGCTACTGGGGTGAACCTTTCCCTATCGTTTGGAAAGAAGGAATAGCCATACCACTGGATGAATCGGAATTGCCGGTGGTACTTCCTGATCTCGAGGATCTTCGTCCCGGCCCCGGTGGTGAAGGCCCGCTGGCCAACCTCGAAGAATGGAAAAATTATAAAGGGGGAATCAGGGAAGTGAATACCATGCCGGGCTATGCAGGAAGCAGCTGGTATTTCCTTCGTTATATGGATCCTCATAACAATAATGAATTCTGCAGCCGGTCGGCATCGGATTACTGGAACCAGGTCGATGTATATGTGGGTGGAACTGAACACGCCGTAGGGCACCTGCTCTATAGCAGGATGTGGACCAAAGCCTTGTTCGACCTGGGTTATATCGGTTTTGATGAACCCTATAAAAAGCTGGTGAACCAGGGGAAGATAGGTGGTGATTCAAGACTTGTTTACCGGGTTAGCGGCTCGAACAGGTTTGTATCGGCAGGAATAAAAGACCAGTATGAAACGGATGAACTCCATGTGGATGTGTCGATGGTAAACGGCTTGGAACTGGATATAGATGCCTTCAAAAAATGGAAGCCGGATTATGAGAATGCTGAGTTCATTTTGGAAAATGATAAATACATCTGTGGCTCCAGGCTGGAGAAAATGAGTAAACGTTATTTCAACGTGGTGAATCCCGATGATATCGTTGAACAATATGGTGCCGATACTTTCAGGATGTATGAAATGTTCCTGGGCCCTGTTGAACAGGATAAACCCTGGGATACCAAGGGTATTGAAGGTGTTCACCGCTTTCTTAAAAAACTCTGGCGGTTGTTCTATGATGAAATGAAAGGAAAGCAATGGACAGGTGATGAGCCAACAGCAGCGGAATGGAAAGTGCTTCATAAAACCATCAAAAAAATCGAAGAAGATCTTGAGCGGTTTTCCTTTAATACAGGCGTTAGCGCCATGATGATGTGTGTGAACGACCTGAATGATCTTAAATGTCATAAGAAAGATATACTTCGAAACCTGGTGATCCTGCTGGCGCCCTATGCTCCACATATCAGCGAGGAGTTATGGCATGCCCTGGAAC
>JAEWIW010000317.1 GCA_023386855.1 Bacteroidota bacterium
TATGTTTGCAACGATTATATTGCTCCCGATCATTTATATATCAACCAGAAAAATGGAACCTTCCGTGATGAAATAAAAGAAAGCCTTGGTCATACTTCTCATTTTTCAATGGGCAATAGCATTGCGGATATCAATAACGACGGGCTACAGGATATTTTTACTTTAGATATGCTGCCAGAAGATAACAGGCGGCAGAAACTTTTGTTTGCTCCCGATAATTATGAACGATTCAACCTGAATCTAAAAGTGGGATTCCATTACCAGTATATGCGCAATATGCTACACCTTAATAATGGCGATGGAACATATAGTGAAATTGGTCAGCTTAGCGGCATATCCAATACCGACTGGAGCTGGTCGGCACTCTTCGCCGATTATGATAACGATGGATGGAAAGACCTGTTTATTACCAATGGTTACCTGCGCGATTTTACCAACCAGGATTTTGTCAAATACATGACGAACTATTTAAGACAGGTAAACCGTAACCTGAGTGATGAAGAAATCCTTGATCTTATCCATAAAATGCCCTCCTCTGATGTCGTTAATTATATTTATAAAAATAATGGTGATCTTGGTTTTTCGAATAAAGTAAAAGATTGGGGATTGGATATTCCTTCCAATAGCAACGGTGCAGCTTATGCCGACCTGGATAATGATGGAGACCTTGATCTTGTTGTAAATAACATTAATAAGGAAGCTTTTATTTTTCGAAACGAAAACCGGCAGAGGAATAAATCTCATTATTTATCGATCAGTTTACAGGGTGATGATCATAACCGCCAGGGTATTGGTGCAAAGGTTAAACTTTACTCAAAAGGAATGATACAGGTTGCAGAACAAATGCCAGCAAAAGGTTACCAGTCGAGCGTTTCACAACGCATGCATTTTGGATTAGGAGATACACAACAATTGGATTCATTAGTCATTACATGGAACTCCGGGAAAAAACAATCACTAATCAATATCAGATGTGACCAGCTACTGGTGCTGAAAGAATCGGATGCAACACACAAGGATAATAATAAAAAAGTAAATGATAAAACCGTTTTCAGTTATGCAGCATCACCCTTGCCATACCTGCCCGTATCCCAAACAATCAATGATTTCAAGCGACAGCCATTGTTGGTAAATCCTTTATCTACCATCGGGCCATGCATGGTAAAAGCTGATATCAATAATGATGGAAAAGAAGATGTATTTGTAGGGGGTGGAAACGGAAAGGCCGGGGCAGTATATATTCAACAGAAGGACGGTAAATTCGAGCGCATATCCAATCCTTCCATTGAAAAAGATA
Source organism: Bacteroidota bacterium (assembly GCA_023386855.1). Lineage (GTDB taxonomy): Bacteria > Bacteroidota > Bacteroidia > Chitinophagales > Chitinophagaceae > Flavitalea. The sequence continues at coordinate 1,298 of JAEWIW010000317.1, forward strand.
GTTTGTATGAAGATGCTGATGCATTATTCTTCGATGCTAACGGTGATGGTTATGCGGACTTATACATTGTAAGTGGAGGATATCATTCTTTAAATGAAAAAGATTCCTTATTGCAGGACAGGCTTTATATCGGTAATGGTAAAGGTAATTTCAACAGGTCTGAGCATGCATTGCCATTAATGAGTTCTTCCAAATCATGCGTCACCGCAGCCGATATCAATGGTGATGGTTTAAATGATCTGTTCGTAGGCGGGAGAAATATTCCAGGCCGTTATCCTGAGGTGCCGGAAAGCTACCTATTGCTTAATACAGGAGGAGGAAAATTTAAAAATGGCACAAGTTCATTCAATGATCAGTTAGCCAAAATTGGAATGGTTACGGATGCAGAATTTTCTGATTTGAATGCTGATGGTAAACCTGATCTTATCCTGGTAGGAGAATGGATGCCTGTAACTGTTCTTATAAATGAAGCTGGTAAATTACACAATCGGAGCAGCCAGTTTTTTAACAGCGATTTTACCGGTTGGTGGAATAATTTATTATTGGAAGATCTTAATGGTGACGGAAGAAAAGACCTGGTGATCGGGAACTATGGCCTTAATGGTCAGTGCAAAGCTACCGTACAGCAACCTGCCATGATGTATGCTGCTGACTTTGACCGCAATGGATCTGTTGATCCAATATTTACAGCTTACATTAAAGGTAAAAGTTATCCAATGGTATCCAGGGATGAACTTCTCGACCAGGTGAGTTATATGCGTGGACGTTATCCCGATTATAAAAGTTATGCTGATGCTACTATAAGCGATATATTCAGTGAAGAAGAATTAAAGGAAGCAAGAACATTCAGGGCCGATCATATGCAAACAACACTGTTCCTGAGAAATGAAAATAATAAGTTCATCGAAGTTGATTTACCTGTACAGGCGCAATTTGCACTAGTCTTCACTATACAAAGTATTGATTATAACAACGATCATCTCCCCGACCTGCTGATTGCCGGTAACATCACTCAAAGCCGGTTAAGGTTTGGTCGTTCGGATGCGAATTATGGTATACTGATAAAAAATGAAGGCCAGGGAAAATTCAGCTATGTTCCTCAATCTCTTTCAGGCTTAAAACTTAAAGGTGATATCAGGAGTTGTATTCTGATAGGAGACAGGATTTTATTTGGAACCAACCAGCAACCACTTCAAACCTATAAACTCAATCGATAATGGGAAGATGGATTACTTTATTGCTGCTGCTTTCAATCGTTGGTTGTAAAAGCGAGTCATCAAGAAAGGAGCTTCCTTCACGATGGCTGGTACAGGCCTATGATGCCATGACGGAAGTGATGGTAAGGGATGTAACCAACCCTCCCCTGGCCGCAAGGTTTTTTGCTTATGCCTCCCTTGCAGGAAACGAATTGGTAGCGTTCCACGACAGCTCCATCAGCACCATGAAAGGGAAAATAAATGCTTTTGAGGGAATACTGCTACCTGAAACCAGCAACCCATACCATGCACAGGCAGCTTCCTTATTAGCCATTATTGAAACTGCAAAAAGATTGCAGCCTTCCGGCTTCCTACTTGAACCATTTAAGGAGAGAATGGTAGATTCCATGTTGCAAAGAGGTTTAGACGAGGAAGAAATAGAAGCTTCTGCCCAGCTGGCGATTAATGTTGCTGAGCAGGTGGTGACATATGCTAAAGCAGATGGCTATAACCGCATCAGCAATTTCGCAAGGTATACCCCGGTGAATGGGGAAGGCTACTGGTATCCTACACCCCCCGCGTTCATGGGGGCAGTTGAACCTTATTTTCATACAGTAAGACCTTTCTTCCTGGCCTCGGGCGACCAGTTCAAACCAAAACCACCTGTTGAGTTTTCTTCCGGTAAAACATCCGGCTTCTGTATCCAGATGCGCAGGAATTACGAGGAACCCCTGGATGACCAGAAAAAAATGATCGCCGCTTTTTGGGATTGCAATCCTTTTGTAGTTCAGGAAATGGGCCACCTGATGG
>JAEWIW010000343.1 GCA_023386855.1 Bacteroidota bacterium
GCTTAACATGTTTACCCAACACGGCAACAGACTCCTTTTTTGCATCATAACTGAAGGAAATATCTTCTGCCTTAACTAACTTTTCGGGATCTTCCGCAACTACTATTACAGGAGAAGCGGTATAGGCCGACCTGTTATGGAGCAATCCTGGCATTTGAACAGGTGCATACAGGTGCAGGTCCCTAACCACTTCAAGGGTAACATTAATGGACTTGAGTACTTCTATTTCATTTTCAATGATCTTTTTGGTGCCAATAAAATTCAGCGACTCAATGATCTTTGAATCATCGGATCCTTTCTTTTCATCATTGATGAGAAGCTTTGCTGTGCTTTCATAAACCGGGTTGGAAAGTTTTAAATAAACTGCAGCAGCGGATATGCCCAACACTACCAGGATGAGAAATAATGGCCAGTAGGGCAGGAACCGGTGTGTCATGATCTCCCATAAACTTCTTGAAGAGCTTTCATGCTTTTCTGTTGCGCTCATAATTAAAAATTTGTTCGTGTAAGGATGATGGCAATAATGGAAACACCGCTTAATACAATAGGAAGGATCTGCCGCGCATTATTTGTGCTGCCTATTTTTGACCTGTTAGGCTCGGCATAAACAATATCATTTGACTTCAGGTAATAATATGGGGAAAGAAAAATATCGCCGGAATTGAGGTTCAGTCTTTTGACGATCTTCCTGCCTCCTTCTTCACGGATCAGGGTTACATTATCGCGACGGCCATAGATGGTAAGATCACCAGCCAGCCCGATCGCTTCAAGTATGGATATTTTTTCACTTGCAACGGTAACCACTGCCGGCCTGTTCACTTCGCCAAGAACGGTGATACGGAAATTCAGGAAACGTATGGTTACGATGGGATCCACCAGCAATTCACGCTTTATGAGTTCATCAGTAATCCGGTTGGTAAGTTCCAGTTTTGATAAGCCTGCCGCTTTTAATTTTCCCAGTACGGGCAAGGTGATCATACCATCAACACCAACGAGGTATCCATTGGAAGATGATATGCCCGCGGTAGTTTGTTCGGATACGGAAAGGGAAGCACTGGTCTGGTTAAATATCTCGGTAGCCTTGGGATTCAGGCTGCTGATGCTGATATTGAGCAGGTCATTTTTCTGAATCACCGGCTCCTGGTCAACGGTAGAACTGTTGAATACAGAGTCCTGGAAATTATTAAAGTAAACCGCTTTTCTTGAAGTTGAACAGCTTGTGGTAAAAAACAACATAAGGAGAACAGGGACGATATACCCTATTCTTAAAATAGAGGAAGCCATAATGTTCATTATTTATTAAGCAATGCCGAAGTAGTATTGCCGCGAACTACATTCATATTAAAGAAGTATCAGTTGGATTGCGTAAACAGGTTATACACTTCCTTCACCCGCTGGCTTTCGCCTTTCTTGCAAATAAGCATGCCCTCACTGGTTTGTATCACCATTATATCGCGTACGCCCACCAGTGCAATGGGTTTACCATCCTGGTTAAATACAAAATTATCCTGCATGCAGTCATCCGTCAGGAATACATTCTTATGATTCCAGTTATCACCAGCAGTGAGGTATTGTTGAAGAGAATCAAAAGAACCTATATCGGACCAGTTAAACCGGGAAGGAATAACACTGATATTGGATGATTGCTCCAGTACTGCGTTGTCGATGCTGACAGATGGGATCATTTCATAAAAAGAGGCATTGACAGGAATATTTTTCTTCTTCTGTTCCCAAACATACTGGCAGCTTCTTAAAAGGGTGGGCTGGAATTCTGCCAGGGCATCGAGGTATGCATCAGCACGAAAACAGAACATGCCGCTATTCCATAAGAACCCGCCTTTCTGCAGGTAGGCTTCAGCAATGGCTCTTGAAGGCTTTTCATGAAAGGAGATCACCCTGGTATTGATATGTTCAATATAACCATAACCCGTATCGGCATGCAGGGGCTCGATGCCAAAAGTAACCAGCCTTCCTTCTTCTGCCAGTTGAACGGCCTGTGAAAGGGATTGCATGTAGTGAAGATTTACATCAATGACATGATCGGCAGGGGTTACAAACAATATATCAGCAGGTGCTGCTTCAAGTGCAGCAAAGGCAATTGCCGGGGCTGTATTCCTTGGAGCACTTTCAACGATAAAGATGGGATCTGCGAGTCCAACAGATAAAGCCTGCTCCCTTGCCACCGGCAAATGATCTTCATGAAGAACAATCATGGTAGCATCAACAAGCCCCTTATTCCTCCGGGTACATTCCTGGAACAGCGATCTTCCTTCTATCAATGGAATGAACTGTTTTGGATTCAATTTTGTACTAAGCGGCCAGAGCCTTGTTCCGGCACCACCGGAAAGAATTACATTAATTAACATGGATGTTTTTTAAACAGGAATCAGAACGGGAAATACTTATGAGACCCTTTGAAATGTAAGGTTTGATGCATCACTGGTAAGACCAACGATCTTTTCAACATAATCAATATCCAGCTCAGCCACCATCTGGTAGCCTAGTGATGGCAGGAGCACACGTACCGATTTTTTTGACACTTCAAGTACATTACCCT
>JAEWIW010000358.1 GCA_023386855.1 Bacteroidota bacterium
GAATTTTCCCGGTCCCCGGCCCTTTCTTGCGGTCCCCGGTCCCCGGTCCTTTCTTGCCTACCTAATTAAAAACCTGAACAACTTAAGTTTCTTGCCGAAAGGCGGATACTTCACTGAGGGATCGATCCAGTTAGGTGTTTCCATTACCGGTTTTTCCCTCGTGAAATTGTGGAAGCTGTACTTGCCATGGTAACTTCCCATTCCACTATTGCCAACACCACCGAAAGGAATATTATGGTTGGCAAAATGCCATGCTGTATTATTGATACATCCACCGCCAAATGGAATGGAATTAATCCACTGCTCTTTTGCCACCTCGTTTTCAGTGAACAGGTATAAAGCAAGTGGATTAGGATTGTACTGCACGATCTGCATGGCTTCATACCTTTCGTTATATTCCAGCACCGGTAATAGCGGGCCAAATATTTCTTCTTTCATGATCAGCGAATCCATATTCACCTCACCAATAATGGTTGGAGAGATATATAAATTTTCTTCGTTGCTATCTCCTCCATGAAGGATCCTGCCTTCCTGCATCAATGCTTTGAGTGCATGGAAACGTTTTACATTGATGATCCTGCCATAATCATTAGTAACCGAAGGGTCTTTTGTATAAAACTCATCAATGGTATGTTTGAGCAGGGTAACCAGTTTGTCTTTTATAGATGTATGGGCAAGTATATAATCAGGCGCAATACAGGTTTGACCAGCATTAAGGAATTTACCCAGTACAATTCTTCTTGCCGCGACCTCGAGGTTGGCATCGGATTCAACAATGGCCGGACTTTTTCCTCCTAACTCCAAGGTAACAGGAATTAATTTTTCTGCTGCCTGCTGATACAGGATTCTTCCCACTGTTGTGCTACCGGTATAAAAAATATGATCAAAACGGAAGTACTGCATCATGGAAGGAATCACCTGCGCTCCATCACCTTCTATTACCCGGATATAAACATCATCATACAATTCGGAAACGATCTGCGTAATCAATGCCGATGTTGCGGGAGCGAGTTCTGATGGTTTAAGTACAACACAGTTGCCTCCGGCGATCGCTCCTGCCAAGGGCAATAAGCATAATTGAAGAGGATAGTTCCATGGCGCAATGATCAGCACAACGCCAAGCGGGTCGTGATGGATCTTGGTTGTTGAAGGAAAATTGATGAAGTTGGTCCGGGTTTTCTTTGGTGAGATGAGCGCATCAAGATTATTCAACAGGTAATTGATTTCGGCAAGGACCAGTCCTGTTTCTGTTGCCCAGCTTTCAGCAGGACTTTTTTTAAGATCAGTATACAGTGCATGATCGATGGCATCGAGGTTTGCCATCAATTTATCCTTGAGTAATTGAAGCTGCTTTTTCCTGAAAGCGGCCGGCCGGGTATGGCCTGCCATAAAATACCGGTGCATGCTTTCTAATGAATCTGTATGCATATGAACAGGTTGATATTATTCAGCAGCCAGACCTGGATGTATATTCCGATACACTTAATAGAATCTATAATCTAGATCACAACACTTAATCGAGCGGGCAGTTCTCGTGGTAGTTTTCCAGCACGATAGGTGTTTTCTGGAATTCAAAGCCCTGGTATTTATACACGATCTCATCCAGCACTTCATTGATGGCATCCTTATCATTTAAGGTTACCAGCTTAAGTCGGTATTCCTTGATATTGGGTAAGCCTTTGAGGTAATTGGCATAATGCCTGCGCATTTCAAGGATACCCACCACCGGGCCTTTCCAATCGAATGATTTTTCAAGATGCTTCCTGCAAACATCCACTCTCTGTTCAATACTGGGTGAGGGAAGGTGTTCGCCGGTATTAATATAATGCTTTATTTCATCAAAGATCCATGGATATCCGATGGCAGCCCGGCCGATCATGATGCCATCCACGCCATACCTGTTTTTATATTCCACTGCTTTTTCAGGTGAAGTGATATCTCCATTTCCAAAAATGGGGATCTTGATCCTTGGATTGTTCTTCACTTTACCAATCAGCGTCCAGTCGGCCTCACCTTTATACATCTGTGTTCTTGTGCGGCCATGGATGGCCAGGGCCTTGATGCCTACATCCTGTAATCTTTCCGCCACTTCCTCGATATTTCTTGAGTCGTGGTCCCATCCCAGGCGGGTTTTTACCGTAACGGGAAGGCTGGTGGATTTTACCACGGCCTCGGTTAAACGCATCATCAGGGGAAGGTCTTTTAGTACTCCTGCGCCTGCTCCCTTGCAGGCAACTTTTTTCACCGGGCAACCGAAGTTGATGTCAAGCAGGTCGGGCTGGGTAACTTCAACAATCTTTGCTGCCATCGCCAGGCTGTCTTCATCGCCCCCGAAGATCTGGATACCGATAGGCCGTTCATAGTCGAATATGTCGAGCTTTTTTCGGCTTTTGATCGCATCCCGGATCAGTCCTTCGGAACTGATGAACTCGGTGTACATCAGGTCTGCACCGTTTTCCTTGCAAACGGCCCTGAAGGGAGGATCGCTCACATCTTCCATGGGAGCCAGCAGTAAGGGAAATTCCGGTAATTGTATGTTGCCTATTGATATCATTCTCTATTAGTTATCTTCAAGCCAATACTTATCTTGCAGGCTTATGCAAGCTGGTTCCTGAAAAAACCGGGAAACCAAAGGCTGCAAATTTACAACCTAATCGTTCAAAAATCATGTTAGAATCCTTGCGTGTGCGCTCTCCCTGGACCCAACTGGCTATTTTCCTGGGATTATTGGGCGGCGCCTTCCTGCTGATCTCCTTCATCATGTTCGGCGTTTTAGCGCAGCAGGATATCAACCCGGTGGATCCAGACCTCACCAGGCCAGGAGTGCTTTCTACCATGAAACTGTTGCAGGGTCTTTCTTCCCTGGTCATTTTCCTTTTACCAGCCTGGCTTTACGCAAGAATAAGTTTTGAAGACCGCCCTTTATACCACCTGGGATTGAGAAGGGTAGCTCACCTGAATCAATACATCATTGCAGTCCTGGTCATATTTGCCGCTTTCCCCCTGGTTTTCTGGCTCGGCGAGTTAAACCAGTCGTTTAATTTACCCGAATGGATGAAGGGAATGGAAAAGAACGCGGCCAAACAGCTCGAAGCCTTTCTTAAAGCTGATGGTATTGGGGATATTATCCTGAACGTTTTCCTGATCGCCCTTTTACCCGCAGTATGCGAAGAGATCTGTTTCCGCGGGGCTTTGCAGGGGATCATTCATCAAATGGTGCGAAGCCCCTGGCTTGCAATTATTATCACCGGGTTTTTATTTGCTGCGCTTCACTTCCAGTTCCAGGGATTGTTGCCAAGGATGTTCCTTGGCATATTGCTTGGTGCATTGTACTGGTATAGCGGGAGCTTATGGCCCAGCATACTGGCACATTTCGTGAACAATGCAACACAGGTTATCGCCGTGTCGAATGCCCCGGAATACATTGAAAAGAATCCATCGGTTCCTGCCTATGCGGGCATTATCAGCGCAGTGGTTGTAGCAGGATTATTGTACCTGTACAGGAGAATGTCGCCTCAACAAAATCTTAATGAATGGCACTAAACTGGTCAACATTCAGAACAAGGGCATGGACTGCCCTGGTATTTGTGGCCGTAATGCTGGCTGGCCTGCTGGTTAATCAATGGACCTTCTTCCTGTTATTTTCCTTTATTCATTTTGGCTGCTGGGTCGAATACCAGCGCCTCGTAGAGAAAATTGATCCTTCCTACAAAGAGATCAGTTCCTTTCACCGCTATGGCATCATGCTGGCAGGATGGTGTATTTTGTTATATTTCACCAATAATGATTTTCATATCCTGGGATTGCAGTTGCATGCGCTGGGATGGTGGTTCGGGCTAATGCTCCTGTTTGTTCTTCCTATATCAGAATTACTTTTTTCAAGCAATATCCAGTTAAAGAATATCGCACATTCTGCCGGGGGCATCCTGTATATCTCCCTTAGCTGGGGATTGTTCATGGATCTTTATTCCAATGTAATGGTTGTCCATGACCGCCAGTTGAACGAAGCCTTTAGCAAAGCGCCCCTGGTGGTGGGTGGGAGTTTCCTGCCACTGGTCATCATTGCTTCACTGTGGATCAATGATACGATGGCCTATATCGTTGGTTCACTGATAGGCAAAACGCCCCTGACTGCCATATCACCGAAGAAGACCTGGGAAGGTACCATCGGCGGTGCGGTACTGGCCATCGTGGTGGTTACTTTTATTATGCGCTATATCACAGGTGGCCAGGTAACCTGGTTCTGGATCGGGATATCAACTATTGCCGCTGTTACCGGTACCATCGGCGATTTATTTGAAAGCAAGCTGAAACGCAAGGCAAAGGTGAAAGACAGCGGGAATATTCTTCCCGGGCATGGCGGCTTTCTCGACCGGTTTGATTCCCTGCTGTTCGCATCCATTTTTGTTTGGATCTTTATTCAACTGGTCAAGCCTTTGCTGGTGTAACCAAAGACCATAGATTTGCAATTTTAAATCCATCGAATGACCATTCATAAAGAAGGAATTCCCAGTATTCTGATCAGCGCATTGATTCTTGCAGGCATCAATGCAGTAGCATTTTATTTTTTGAACGACAATATGAACTGGCTCGAATGGATCCTTCTTATTGTATCCGTCGTATTCTGGTTGTTCATCATTTCTTTTTTCCGTGTACCTACCAGGAGCCTGGTGGCTGGTGAGGATATGGTGATTTGTCCTGCGGATGGTAAAGTGGTGGTGATCGAAGAGG
>JAEWIW010000383.1 GCA_023386855.1 Bacteroidota bacterium
TTATATGTAGCCTGACCGAATAAAGCAATGCCGGAACCCTTGCCCTTATTGGTATTGATCAATGAAAAATTCTTCTGTGGTGAACCCACCATCTCTGCATCTTCTCCAAAATGAACAGCCTGCTTAACAGGGTTATCTAACAGGAATGCATATACGCCGGCGAGCCAGTTCAGTTTTGATGTTGATATTGAAGGAGAACTTATCCTGAACTCCTGTGTCCACACTTTCACATTGTTATAATCTTTTCCATAATCATTGATGATGGTGATACCATCGATCGGTGAAAAATCACCATCGAGTGGCGCATCATAAATGCGGTAGTTCGACTGGTAGGAAGTCTGCGAAACAAAATCAAATGCAGCACTCCTGTATTTTAAAGCAAGTGATGAATTGATGGTATTATCGATCATGGTTGCCGTTGCATCCTGGTTGATCTTGTATGGATTTTCCAATGCGGCATCCATTCCCTGGATAAGCGTGAAAGCACCATTATTCCTGTTTGAAAGATGCTTGAAATTCAGGTCTACCGTAAGGTTGGAAGAAGGCAGGTATTTCAGTGAATAGTTGCCGTTATAAAAAGACTGGTTATCGAATGATTCATTTTTCAGCTCATTAGTAAAATAGCCATCGCGTGACTGGTAGGCACCTGCAGCACTGATGAAAAGTTTATCTTTTATCACCGGTGTACGCAATGCCGCGGTAAAACGTGCCAGCTGGTAATCACCAAGGTTGAGTTCAGCAAAACCATTCAACCTGTTCAAAGGTTTTTTGGTAATGATATTGATCACACCTCCCATGGCATTGCGGCCATAGAGTGTACCCTGCGGGCCTCTTAATACTTCAATGCGTTCAATGTCGGACAGCTCGGCAATATAAGTATCCAGTCCAAACTGGTTCACTCCATCGATATAGGTAGCAACAGCAGGATCATATGAAGTGGTAGTAATACCCCTGATCGAGGTAACATTCCGGTTATCGCCGGGGTTAGAAGCAAACAGGTTGGGAACAATGCCGGAAACCTGCCGCGTATTCCAGATCCTGAATTCACGGATATCCGTAGAAGAAAGAGCACTGACGCTGGCAGGGATATTCTTCAGGTATTCTTCCACTTTCTGCGCCGTTACGATAACTGAATCAAGCTGCCTGGCTTCAGTTTCCTGTGCATTGGCAATATAGGAGGAAAGCATTAAGACGATCAACGAAATCTTACGCATGGTGTTGTGATTGGTCTGTTGTTATGGACGAAGCTGCAATATATAATGAAGTCGCTTAAAAAATTTATATTGAATTCCCGTTACCCTGGCCGGTGAACGGCAAACCTCAATCAAACAACCTTAACATGGGCAACAGCAAACAGGAAAGAACCTATGACGCCATCGTTATCGGCTCGGGCATCAGTGGCGGGTGGGCCGCAAAAGAATTGTGCGAAAAAGGACTTAAAACCCTGGTGCTTGAACGAGGAAGAGATGTAAAACATAAAAAGGATTATCCTACGGCAACAAAGAATCCATGGGATTTCCAGCACAGGGAACAGCTTCCTTTAGATGTTGTAAAAGATAATCCCATTACTGCAAGGTGTTATGCATTTGATGATGCTACCAGTCATTTTTTTGTAAAGGATAAAGAGCATCCTTATATACAGGAGAAGCCTTTCGACTGGATCCGAGGCTACCAGGTGGGTGGCAAATCGCTGATCTGGGCCAGGCAAACGCAGCGCTGGAGTAATTATGAATTTGAAGCGCCGGCAAGGGATGGATTTGCTGTGGACTGGCCAATACGCTACAGGGACATTGCGCCATGGTATTCACATGTAGAGAAATTTGTCGGTATCAGTGGGAACAGGGATAATATAGAACAACTTCCCGACAGCGAAGTGCTTCCTCCCTTTGAACTGAATTGTGTTGAAAAACATATGCAGAAAAGGATCATGGAAAAATACCCCAAAAGGCATGTGATCATTGGGCGTTGTGCGCATCTTACGCAGCCGCAGCAACAGCACCTCGACCAGGGCCGAGGCCAATGCCAGGCCAGGCATAAATGCTACAGGGGTTGTCCCTTTGGTGGCTATTTCAGTTCCAATTCTTCAACTATTCCTTATGCAGCAGCAACGGGGAACCTGACGCTTCGTCCATTTTCAGTGGTGCATTCCATCATTTATGATGAGAACAAAAAAAGGGCTACAGGGGTTAGAGTGATTGATTCAGAAACAAAGGAATCCATGGAGTTTTATGCAAAAATAATTTTTGTCAATGCGGCTTGCCTCAACACAAACCTGGTACTGCTAAACTCCACTTCTTCAAGGTTTCCCAATGGCCTGGGTAATGACAATGAATTACTCGGAACGCATATTGCTTTTCATAATTACCGTGGATCATTGAATGGCACCATGGAAGGTTTTGAAGATGGATATTATTATGGCCGGAGACCCACATCTGTTTTTATGCCCTCCTTCAGGAATGTTTTCAAACAGGAAACAGATTTTCTCCGTGGATATATGGTGGCTTTCAGCGCGGGTCGTTCCGGATGGGGACAGGGAAATTACCAGGAAGGTATAGGGGCTTCCTATAAAGAATCCATTACTGAACCAGGGGGATGGAATGTTTTCATGATGATGCAGGGAGAAACCGTTCCCAAAAAAGAAAACCATGTAAGGTTAAGTAAGGACCAGCGCGATGCATGGGGCATACCATTGTTGATCACATCGGTGGGTTATGATGATAATGACGAGAAACTGATGAAAGATTTTTTACAGCAGGCTGAAGAAATGATGCATGTGTCGGGAATTAAAAATATCAGTGGTGGAGATAGCGGGCAGGCACCAGGACTGGATATCCACGAAATGGGAGGGGTTAGAATGGGAAAG
>JAEWIW010000391.1 GCA_023386855.1 Bacteroidota bacterium
CACTAAGCGTTGCTAAAGGAAGTTTATTCATTGACTTCGCAACATTTTCTGACACCAGCACCAGGTAGCCTGCCCCTTCGCCCAGGTTAAGTCCTTTCCTGTTTTCATCAAAGGGCCTGCAATATTCCTTATCAAGGATCATCAGGGTATTAAACCCATTCAGGGTAAACCTGGTTAGCGCATCTGCGCCACCTGCAATCACAATATCAGCATACCCGTTTTTTATTAACCTGGCACCATAGAATATCGCATTGGCCGAAGAGGAACATGCAGTGCTGATGGTAGTGATATGATGGGTTGCACCCAGTTTTTCCGCCACCAGTTCAGTCACTGATCCACATTCATGGTAACGCAGGTCGCGAAGCCTGCCATGGTCATTTGAATAATAACATTCAGTTCTATCCATTCCGCCCACTGTATTGGCAGAAACAAACCCGATCCTTAAACTGTTATCGTTAGGGATAGCGGCATCTTCCCATGCTTCCCTTGCTGCGATCATACCCAGCAAAGCCGTTCGTGGCAAGCCGGAAGGCAAATTAGCCATGGTGCCCAGTTCATGCATGGTGGCCTTTACTTCAGCAACAGGAAAGCTTTTATGATGTACAGACTGGAGATAATTCATTTCTCCCATCCCTGCCTTACCGTGTTCCAGTGCATGAAGGGATTCGGCAATATTGTTTCCAATTGCCGAGATCGCACCAATGCCTGCTATGAACACCTGCTTACTCATGCTCAGGCCGTAGTTTGCTGGTGAGCGGTGATGTATTCGGCAATAGTTCTTACCGACCTGAATACTTTTGGTCCATCCTCTGCACTGGAAAGCTTGATATTGTAATGCTGCTGGAGCAATACGATCAGCTCAAGTGCATCAATGGAATCAAGTCCCAGTCCTTCCACGAACAATGGCTGGTCGTCACCAATATCGGCTGGTGTAAGATCCTGCAGGTTTAATTGATCAATGATCTGTTGCTTCAGATCTGCCATTAATTTTTCCATATGATAATTCGTATAAATGTTGAATGTTTTCTTTTGTATAGGTTGGGTATTGATCAATCCCTTGCCTTGTTTCGATTACATAAATAAATGCTTCATGATGATCCTGGCATACATCTATCCAGCCACATATTGCAGCATCCACGGTATCACTGTTCAATAGCATTGCCAGGTATTCATGAAGGAAGTCATGGTTGGGCTGTTCAAAAACAAAATGTGCATTTTCTCCCTTAAAGCCATAACGGATGCAGATCTCGCCTGTCATGATATTGGGCAGGGTATACACGAACAGGGCAGGACTGGCGATCTTTTCCACCGATTGCCAGTAACGTTCATCGGCATCAAGCGATGCATTGGCATTGGACAGGATCACACTGATTTTATCATTAGCATAATTTTCTGACAGTGAATTTTCTCCCAGTAAAACTTCTGTCGCAACAGTGGCCAGTTTTGAAAGCCTGTCCATCTTGTAGAACTTGGAATAATTCATTCCAAGCGCTTTATACCCGGCCATAAGGGAATCATCTCCATCCATAACCATGAATGGTTTTGCATCCTTGATGATCATATTATCCCTGATCATACAACTTGCCGTTATATAAGCCTTCCTGTTCACTCCTGATTTGCTTTTTTTAATTTAAGAAGAGTCTGGCTAAGACCGATCTGGTCGACCTGTTCTTCAATTTCAAACCCTGCTTTTTCAATACATTTTCTAAATGTTTCAAAGCTGTACATCTGGCTGCATCCATTGGCGAGCGCAGTGAAATATAACGAAGTCTGTTGCAGGCAGAATGCCGCGATCTCGAATCGTTGCCTGTCCCAGAAAGGTTCCAGCACGAATACTTTTGCATCCGGGCCGATGGCCTCATAACATCTTTTCAAAATAGAAACGATCTGCTCTTCGGAAAAGCAATCCAGGAACTGGCTCATCCAGATGGCATCAAAGCCTTTGGGAAACTGCACTGCAGGGTCAAGCACATTTGCCTCGGCAAATGCTACCTGGGCTGTTAAACCTTTTTCTTTTACTTTTTCCTTTGCCATATTCAGTTGTCCCGGGAGGTCCATGATAGTAATCTTTACATCGCTGCTGAACTGCGCAGAGGCGATTGCCCATTTACCTGTATTGCCACCGATATCCAGTAATTTTTTGGTTCCGTTCTTATAAACTTTCGGAAGCACTTTTGGAAAGGCATCGTCGGAAAAGAAATGATCAAAGCTGAACCAGCTTTGCTGAACCTGCGCCGGCAGTTGTGAAAGGGCTTCATATATTGTTGACCAGTTGCCTAATTCTTTCAGTCCTTCAGGCTTACCTGTTTCAATGCTTTTATCCAGGGAGAACAATCCTTTATAGCAAACATCATGGACAAAATCCATATTCACCCTGGTGAGATCATCGTGAAGAATATAATATCCTGTTTTGGTAAGGGTATACTTTCCATCATTAACAATGATCAGCCCGATACTCAGTCCTGATTCCAGTAACACGCGTACCCCATATCCAGGAAGGTTTACCTGTTGCCTGATCTCCTGGAGGCTGATACCTTCATTCCTGCTCTTATCAATCGCTTCAAGGATGCCTGAATTCCTTAATACACGGGCCGACTGGAACACAACGGGGCCATAGGCGATCCATTGTGCGGCTTCCTTTGCTTCAAGGGCTGTTGTATTGTCTTTACTGAAGAAGGTCATTTTCTGCTGCTCGGATTTTATTGTTTACTGAATAGGATAGAGGCATTGCATCCGCCAAAACCAGATGCGGTTTTAAGCGAGTGCCGGATATTTGCTTTTGTTGTTCCTGTTATGATATAAATGGGTGATGATACACCACTCTGCTCAAACCCTGCTGAAGCCAAAAGGGTATCGTTTAACATGCATTCCATGGCAATGATGGATTCCACAAGGCCTGCGGCGCCAAGGGTATGACCAAAATATCCTTTAAGACTGTTCATGGGTACATCCTGCAACCCGCATAGGGCAAGTGCTTTCGCTTCCATTTCATCGTTGTACAATGTTGCTGTGCCATGGGCTGAAACATAATCAATGTCATGCGCTTTTAAGCCTGCGGCTGCCATCGTTTTTTTGATCGATAATGCCAGTTCTTCACCAGTCCTGGATGGACCGGATATATGGTTGGCATCATTGCTGGTGGATCCACCAGATGCAAGAATGCCATTGGAAATATTTTTGTTGGTGGTGAGTACTATAGTTGCTGCAGCTTCACCAAGATTGAGCCCTTTTCTTTTTGCATCAAAGGGCCTGCAGGGTTCATCGCTAAGGGCCTGGAAGGATTGGAAGCCGCTGGTGATAAAAGTTGATATCACATCGGCTCCTGCCACTACCGCGTGTTCATATGATCCATTTTCCAGCAGCCTTTTTGCAGTTACCATTGCCGCAACGCCGGAAATACAGGCATTGGAAATTACCAGCGGTGTATTGGTGAAGTCAAGAGCACTGGCTATTTTTTTTGCTGAACAGGGAAGGGAAATCTTTTTCCGCAATTCCTCGTTCATGGCATTATTTTCCAGCAGGCTGATATTTCCTTTCGTGGTGGAAATGATCAGTATTGTGTTTTTTCCTGTCAATTCAACAGGGCTAAGTTCGATTGCCCTGGTAATAGAAGCCATGAGCATGGATTCGAAGGGAGTGTATGCTGCTTCTGCCATGGTTTTGGAGAGGGGAATAGAGGCATTGAATGCTGTCTTATTTTGTAGCAGCTGCTCAAAGTTTTCCCCTGTAGTATTTCCAAGAGGAGAGAGGATATTGTTCGATATGGTATAAACCGCGCGCATTTAATTTTACATCATCCCCATTGCTCTTTTCCATTCTTCAAAAAATGGCGGGTTGGTTAACTCAAGTGTATTGGTTGCTTTATCGAGGAATACCTGGATGGTATAACCATCTGCAGCGAGCAATCCTGTAGTGGCGTTGAATATTTTATAATGAAAATGAATTTTAGCTGCAGCGCAGGGTGTATAGGTTGTTTCAATGAGCAGCCTGTCGCCGTAGGCCAATGGTCTTTTGTAATTGCATTCAATTTTTACGATGGGAAGAATATATCCTTTATTGAAAACGGCAAGGTAGTCAAGGCCATGTTTCATGCCAAAGGATTCCCTGCCGTCTTCAAAATAACGGATATAGTTGCCATGCCAGACAATTCCCAATGAATCTGCCTCGTTGAACCGCACTCTTACCTCTGTCTTGTCTGTTATGGACCTGTTCATTACTGCCTAGCTATTATTTTTCCAGCTCATGAAATATTGTTTCTGGATCTGTCCTAATACATCATATACAGCACCAGCCCAGAAATTCCTGAATCCAAATCCCTTTGGTTTGCCGGATACCTTATCGGTGAACAATACTTTACCTGAAGCCATATCGAGGAAAGTGAAATGCATGGTAGCCCTGGTTTGTGTTTTGTTCATGGTTTCCATGATGATCACCAGGCCAACACCTTTTTTGCCGTTGATCTTATATCCTTTGGCGATCTCTGCAATATCTTTTTCATCCATCCTTGGTTCATCACTGAAGTTCATGGATACCATTCCTTCCAGTTTTGCTTTTGCATTTTTATCCATTACAGGGTCGAGGTTATAATAAATATCCCCTTTCTGGAAGGTCTTGCGCAGGTCAAATTTTTTCTGCTCGTTAACCAGCACACCATTGATGGCAGGGAAGAATTTATCACGGATCTCCCAGGCCTGGTTATTGGTTTCACCAATGATCCTTACCTGCGTAAAATCAATCCCAAGGAAGGTCATAGGCGTGTCGGCGTTAAAAACATCTTTGGCTTTTTGGGCGCTGGATTGTAGGCTCATGAGGGCGGAAAGAACAAAAAGAAAAATCCAGGATTTGCTGAAAAGTTTCATCATTGTACAGTTTATGTGGGTTTATTGTATGAATATCTTCATTTCACAGGATGCGATCAGTTTTTCATTCCATTTTATTTTTCCTTCAATGATGGTAACATTGAAGACCTGGTTTATCACCTGGATTTCCGTCATGATCTTTTCACCGCCACCTGGCCGGTCAAAAATTTCAAGCCTGCTGATAGCGCCGATAAAGCCGGTCTTAACAGGTTCATTGGCCTGCGAAGCCATATAACCCGCATGGGCAGCCGCAGTTTGCGCTATGTTCTCCACCAAACCTGCTTCCGATAATTTCCCTTCGGAATAAAGGACATTTTCCTCCTTTATTTCAAAGCTGGTAACCGCATGATCGGGGCCTGTAGCAACCAGTGCATCGATCATCACAAAGGGTGGCCTTTGCGGGATCAGGGTTTCAATATTTTCTTTCGTTACTATCATTGATCAATTCCAAAAGCCATAATAGTTGAACCATTGCAAGGGATAGGACCTGGCCTTATCCTCCATTGCCTTTGCAAAATCTTTTAATACCTCTGAAGCCTGTTCCATTGACTTTGCAGTACCCTGGTAGATCCTGGGTTCGCTGGCAAAGAAATGGTAATGAAGGTCTGTTTCCTTCATGGCAAAAACAAATGAAACCGGTACTTTCAGCTTTGAGGCCAAAAGGAATGGTCCCAAGGGAAATTTTGCAACTGCTCCCATGAACTCCATTTCCATTACTTTATTTCCCTCCATGAACCTGTCGGCATGCATGCAAACGATCCCGTTATTTTGCAGGGCCTCCATAATTTCATAAATATGGGAAAGATCATCACGGATGATGATCAGCTTGACCTTTTTCTCTCCTGTAACACCACTGATATAGTGTTTTATTTTCTCATGTTCTCCATCAAAGATCACGATATGGATTTCAGTATTGAGTCGTTGTAAAAGATGACCGGCAGCTTCCCAGTTTCCCACATGCGCGCTCAGCAGCATTCCTCCCTTGCCTTCCTTCACCATGGTTTGCAGGTAATGTTCACCATCGAAATCAAAACTGAAGGGATGGTTCATTCCCGACATCAGGATCACTTTATCAATCAGCGTCTGGCCGAAAACATAATAGTTCCTGTAAAGAAATCTTAAGGATTTCATGCGCCCATAGCCAAGCCTATGATGAAAATAATGGTAAATATGTTTCGATGAACGGGCAGAAAAAAGGAAATAATAAAACGCTACAAACCTTAACATCAGGTAGGCCGGTCGAACGCCGAAACGCCGGAGCACTTCAACAAAGATCCTGTAACCAAGGGTTGTGCCTTTGGATTTCCCTTCCCATCCGGGCATTATACA
Organism: Bacteroidota bacterium; assembly: GCA_023386855.1. Classification (GTDB taxonomy): domain Bacteria; phylum Bacteroidota; class Bacteroidia; order Chitinophagales; family Chitinophagaceae; genus Flavitalea. Next base: position 6,189 of record JAEWIW010000391.1, read on the forward strand.
AGTTCTTTTGCGTTGACCCTGTTTGAAACATAATCATAGAAATCCTGGAAGGTGTTGATGCCTATAAAATCCTGTGGCTTCACCTTGAAAGAGAAATTACTTTCAATGGCCACCACCAAGTCAATATAGTCAAGGCTATCCAGGTCAAGGGTTTCCTTCAAATTCGCTTCCGGACTGATTTTGCCAGCTTCCACCTCAAATTCATTCACGATGAAGTCGTTAATCCGGGATACAATCTCTTCATTCCTCATAAGGGTTATTTTAAATTAGTTTAGGGTTATTCTTTTTACGATCAGTGATGAGTTGGTTCCACCAAATCCAAAGGAATTGGACAAAAATACATTTATATTCTGTTGTAAGGTAGTGGTGGCAATATTCAGTTTGGCTGAATCCTCATCGGGGTTTTCAAAATTTATATTGGGTGCAATGAAGTTATTCTGCATCATGAGCATGGAGTAAACGATCTCGCTTGCTCCTGCCATCCAGCATTCATGGCCGGTCATGGATTTGGTTGAACTAACCGGTGGCTTATGCTCACCGAATACATGATCTATTGCCTTAGCTTCGCTGGCATCTCCAACAGGTGTTGAAGTAGCGTGGGCATTGATATAATCGATTTCGGATGCCTGCAGGCCTGCATCTTTCAATGCCATTTGCAGCGACCTAACCGGGCCGTCAACAGTGGGGTTGGAGATATGACCTCCATTGGAAGAAAATCCATAACCGGTGATCTCCGCGAGTATGGGTGCACCTCTTTTAATGGCCGATTCCAGGCTTTCCAGTATTACGGTAGCCGCGCCACCACTGGGGATCAGTCCATCCCTGTCGCGGTCAAAAGGCCTTGAAGCTTTCCCGGGGTCCGATTCCCTTACCGAGAAAGTGGAAAGCGCATCGAAGCTTCCCATGGAAAACTGGTTGATCTCCTGTGCGCCGCCACAGATAATAGCTTCCTGCAGCCCGCTTTTGATCAGGTGATAACCCAATCCAATAGAGTGAGAACCGCTGGCGCAGGCCGCACTTACCGTGAAGTTGATACCTCTGAGTTTAAAGATGGTGGCCAGGTTCATGGTCACCGTGGAATTCATGGTCTGGAATACATAACCTGAACCTACCAGCATGGTATCTTTCTTTTCCCTGATGATATCGGTGCATTCAATAACTGGCTTTGCCGAACTATCGTTGCCATAAAGAATACCCACTTCATGCAGGTTGATATAATCCTGGTCCATCCTTGCATTGTCCAATGCTTCCTTTGTTGCCAGGTACGCATACTCACCCTGTTCAGGCAGCATGATCCTTGCCCTCCTGTCTAAAGATCCTTTCAGGTCGGGCTTTTCCACGAAGCCGGTTAATGCCGAACGGTAACCAAATTCTTTTCTTACAGGATCGATCCTGATGCCCGACCTTCCCTTGAAAAGAGATTCGGTCACAGCCTCCAGGTTCCTGCCTATGCAGGAATAAATACCCATTCCCGTAATTACAACTCTATTCATAATCATTCATTACTAAATACCTCAGGAATATAAACCGCCATTGATCGATAATACTTCGGCGGTAATATAACCACTTTCTTCGCTTGCCAGGAATGCTACAGCATGCGCCACTTCTTCCGGCGTACCAAACCGCCTTACCGGTATCATGTTTACCGTTTCTTTCTGTTCCATTCCTTCCGTCATATCGGTCCGGATAAATCCTGGCGCCACCGCGTTCACGGTTACCCCTCTTCTTCCCACTTCCTGTGCAAGTGCTTTTGTTGCACCAATCACCGCAGCCTTTGCAGCCGAGTAATTGGTTTGTCCCGGCAATCCCTTTAACCCGGATAACGAAACAATATTGATTATGCGGCCATATTTTTTTACCAACATTCCATTCAGGAGCAGGCGGGTGACATAAAAGAACCCGTCCAGACTGGTCCTGATCACCGAATCCCATTGCTCATCCTTCATCCACATCATCAATGCGTCATCCTTGATGCCGGCATTGTTCACCAATACTTCGATGGTTTTGTCAGCATTTGCTTCGAGCCATGCGCCCAGCACCGATTGAACTTCATCTTTATTGGAAACATCGAAACGTAATAATTCCCCGCTACCTCCATTTTCGGTGATCGTTTTTAGTGTTTCCGCTGATGCTGCTTCATTTCCTTTATAATTGATCACGACATGGTATCCCTGCCCGGCCATTTTAATACAAACTGCCCTGCCTATTCCTCTTGACCCTCCTGTTACAAATGCACATTTCATTAGATCCTGTTTATGGTGCTATATTATAAAACCTGGTTTTCTATTTTTAAAGCCGGTTTAATGATCAACTGAACATCATTGGCTTCCAGGAAGTCTTTCAATTTTTTCTGTTCCCCGTACATGGGTTTATCTTCATGAATTACAGGAACCAGTTTACGCATTTCACTGTACAAATTTGCAGAGGCCGAAGATAATCTTTCATGGCAACCCAGGCAATCAATGGCCTGCAGTATAGCCATGGCCTGTATGGTCAACACTTCAAAACAGTTTTCAATTACCTTATTCGTCATAACTGCGCCATTACAACCCATGCTTACGATATCCTGGTTATCATTATTGTTGGGGATGCTGTGAACATACATGGGAAAGCTCAGTGTCTGGTTCTCTGCCACGGTAGAAGTGGCGGTAAATTGCATACCCTGTAATCCAAAATTCAATCCCAGCACACCCATATTGATGAAAGGCGGTAATTTTTTATTGAGCTTATCATTCAAAAGGTAATTTAGCTGGCGCTCGGCAAGCATGGAAACCCTTGTCATGGCTATCTTGATCTTGTCCATTTCAAGGGAAACATAATCTCCATGGAAATTACCTCCATGATACACGTTGCCTTTGCGATGATCAATCACAGGGTTATCGTTCACGGAATTCAGTTCTTCCAGCAAAATCTTTTCTGCATGGGTAAGGGTATCATATACCGGGCCCAGTACCTGTGTAACGCAACGAAGGGAATAGTATTCCTGCACTTTATCCTCAAACACGTTCCTGTCGAGGTTTTGCGGGTTATAAAGGTGTTCAGCCCTGCTGCGGATCATCTTACTGTCGGCCAGTATCTCGCGCATTTGTGATGCCACCTGGATCTGGCCATTATGATGTTTAACGATGTTCAGTTCATAAGAGAAATGATCGTCGAATGCTTCCACCACTTCATTGATCATGGAGGAAAACAGGATAGACCATTGCAATAATTTTTTGGCAAGAACAAGGTTGATCATGCCGATGCCTGTCATGGCCGAAGTGCCATTAAGAATGGCCAGGCCTTCGCGATGGCGGATGGCAAGCGGCTTTAGGTTGAACCTTTCAAATATTTCGGCGGTAGGATGGATATTGTTTTTAAACTGCACACTGCCTTCACCAATCAGTACCAGTGCCAGGTGTGCCAGTTGAACAAGATCTCCGCTGGCGCCAACTCCACCATGTTTATAGATGCAGGGAGTAATGTCGAGGTTGATAAGGTCCTTAAGCAATACAGCAACATCGGTATGAACACCGGAATAGGCCTGCACGAGACTGTTCAAACGGGCAAGCATAAGCGCTTTTACCGAAAGGGGCGACATAAGTTCACCGGAACCGGAACAATGACTCCTGATGAGGTTGTATTGAAGCTGGAGCAGGTTTTCATCACTGATCTTGTATTGAGCCATAGGCCCGAAACCAGTGTTGATGCCATAGATCAGTTTATTGGAAGAAAAGTTTTCCAGGAAACGGAAATTGGTTTCCATTTCCGACAATGCAGATTCGTTCAGTGCAATTGGTTTTTCTTTATACAGGATAGCTGAGAAATCCTTCACAGTAAGCATCCGATCTCCAACAAGTACCATATGACGAATATATTTGTTTTTAAATTTTATAAAAGTCCAATCGTTTCATACTAGGGAAAAACCCTTAGTGCTTTGAACGGATTCTCCTATCCACGAATTTTATTGTTTTACGGCCCGCTTCGGGCAATTGCATTTTCCGCATTTCTTCCGCATCGATGAACTTCAAATGAGGTACAACCCTGATCCTGGCCTGGAACCATGAA
>JAEWIW010000038.1 GCA_023386855.1 Bacteroidota bacterium
AATGTTGATGCATCGGTAAGGGTAAGGAGAGATCATATTCAATTTCAGGGAAGCCTGCCCGAAAAAGTTTTGTTTGTTGATGGTGGTATCATATCCAATTTCCCGATCGATATTTTCCACGATTACAGCAAGCAGCCTACGAGCCCCACACTTGGAGTGAAGATCGGTTATGACCGGTCGCGCTGTAACAATACAACCAGTTTTATTGATTATGTAGGCGCGATATTCTGGTCATCGGCGCATTGCCTGGATAATGATTTCATCATGCGCAACCCCGACTTCAACCAGCTGGTATCCTATATTGATTATGATCACCGAAGGTTTGGATGGCTGAAGTTTTCGATCGATGAAGACGATAAGAAAGAACTGTTCAAAAACGGCGTGGATGCGGCTTATACGTTTCTTACCAGTTTCAACTGGGAGCGGTATAAGCAAAGCAGGAAAACCTAAAACAAACCGTACAACTGAGAATCAATTTTGCTGATGATCTCGCCCAGGTGCTCTTCATTTTCAGGGAACTGGTTCTTATCAATATCAATCACCAGCAGGTTACCTTCTTTATAGCTTTCAATCCATTTGTTATAGTATTCGTTCAATCGCTTGAGGTAATCGAGGCGGATATTTTCTTCATAGTCGCGGCCTCTTTTCTGTATCTGTGCAACAAGGGTGGGAACGGATGCTTTTAGATAGATCAGCAGGTCGGGCGGCTGCACCATGGTTTTGAGCGTTTCAAAGAATTTGAAATAGTTTTCAAAATCACGTTTGCTCATCAGTCCCATTTCATGCAGGTTGGGGGCAAAGATGTGCGCATCTTCATAGATGGTACGATCCTGTACAATGGTTTCCGTTCCTCTTTGTATATCGAGCAACTGGTTAAGCCTGCTGTTCAAAAAGTATATTTGAAGGTTGAAGCTCCATCGTGGCATATCATCGTAGAAATCGAAGAGATAGGGATTATGATCCACGTCTTCGAACTGCGGGATCCAACGATAATGTTTACTGAGCAATTCAGTGAGGGTTGTTTTACCTGCACCAATATTGCCTGCGATCGCGATATGCTTTGGTTTCCTAGATTTTGCCATAATTCAGCGTTCAACTAATGCCTTAATAATATTTCAATCCCATGGCTTCTTTCACCAGCCGCATGGTTTCCTGAGCGTTCTTCCTTGATTTTTCTGCACCTTCTTCCATTACTTCACGAAGGTATTTTTCATCGTTGCGGATGTTTTCCGCTTTTTCACGGATCGGCGCAATGAACTTCACCATATCTTCTGCCAGCTGCTTTTTCATATCGCCATAACGAATGGTACAGGCGTTGAAATCATCATTGAATTTGCAGTATATCTCTTCACCGCTAACCAGCTTCATGAGCAGGAAAAGGTTTTCAATATAATCCGGTTTTTCAGCATTTGGTGTGGATGGCCCGGAATCTGTTTTAGCTTTCATGACCTTCTTCCTGATCTGCTCGTCGGTATCGGCAAGATACAATGTTGCCATCTGGTTTTCACTTTTGCTCATCTTACCTGTTCCATCAAGGCTGGGCACTTTTACCAGTTCTTCTCCAAAATTAAAAGCGAAGGGTTCGGGGAACACATCGCCATATCGATGGTTAAAGCGGTTGGCAAAATTCCTCGACATCTCCAGGTGCTGTTCCTGGTCTTTTCCTACGGGAACAAGGGTAGCACGGTGAAGAAGGATATCCGCGGCCATAAGCACAGGATAGGTAACCAGCCCGGCATTCACATTATCCGGGTGCTGCCTTACTTTTTCCTTGAACGTAACTGTTTTTTCAAGCTCACCTTTATAGGCCAGCATATTCAGCAGCAGGTATAATTCGGCAGTTTCTGGAACATGGCTCTGGCAATACAGCGCCACTTTTTTAGGATCCAGTCCGCAGGCGATATTCTCCGAAAGCACCCTGTGAACATTGGCTTTCAGTTCAGAAGTATCGGGATGAGTGGTCAGCGAATGAAGGTCAGCCACCATGAAATAGCAGGTATATTCTTCCTGCATGCGCACATAATTGCGGATAGCGCCAAAGTAATTTCCCAGGTGAAGAAAGCCAGTGGAGCGGATTCCGCTCATGACAACGGGCTTTTTGCTACTGTTATCCATAAGGAGGGCGAAGATAAGGCGAATTGGGGTTTTTACAGGGTAAATTGTTTGTGGCCTTTACCATTTGTATAACTGGTAACAATAACTAAATACATATCATTACATTTGTTTCATGCAGGTAAATGAGACCCTAATCGACAATCTTGCAAACCTGGCAAGATTGAAATTCAACGAGGAAGAAAAAGCATCCATTAAAGCTGACCTTCAGAAAATGATCAGTTTCGTGGAAAAACTGCAGGAGCTTGATACCACAGGCGTTCCGCCCTTATTACATGTATGTGAAAACACCGGGCAGTTTCGTGAGGACGAGATCAGGGGTTCCATTCCCAGGGAACTGGGATTAAAAAATGCACCTGATACTGATGGTGTTTATTTCAGGGTTCCACAGGTTATTAAAAAATAAAATTTCCCGATCCATGCAGCCGATCATCCATCTTGAGAACATAGAAAAAAGTTATTTCATGGGGAAGCAGGCGATCCCTGTGCTTAAAGGCATTTCCACGGATATCATGAAGAATGAGTACGTGGCCCTGATGGGCCCTTCAGGCTCGGGCAAAAGTACGCTGATGAATATCCTGGGCTGCCTCGACTCCCCTACTGCCGGAATCTATATCCTCAATGGACATGATGTTAGTACAATGGTCGATGACCAGCTTGCCGCCATCAGGAATAAGGAGATCGGTTTCGTGTTCCAGCAGTTCAACCTGTTGCCCAGACTAACCGCGCTTGAAAATGTTGCGTTGCCATTGGTGTATGCTGGAATTGGGAAAAAACAGCGATTGGAATTCGCGATGGATGTGATCAAGAAAGTTGGGTTGGAAGAAAGAAGTCATCATAAACCTAATGAAATGTCGGGTGGACAATGCCAGCGTGTAGCC
>JAEWIW010000061.1 GCA_023386855.1 Bacteroidota bacterium
CCTTATGGACTATATGTGGTAAATGCAGTGCAGGAGGAAATCGGGTTAAGGGGTGCGGAGATGATCGCAAGGCGTATCAAGCCGAATGTTGCTATCATTACGGATGTAACGCATGATACCTATACACCGATGATCAATAAAATGATTGAAGGAGATGTGCAATGTGGTAAAGGTCCTTCACTGGCTTATGGCCCGGCAGTGCATAATAAGCTGCTGAATTTTGTCCAGGATGTAGCGGAAAAGAAAAATATTCCTTTGCAATTAAGGGCTGTATCCAGGAGCACGGGTACCGATACCGATTCATTTGCCTATGCCAATGATGGTTGCCCCTCGGTGCTTATATCTATTCCATTAAGGTATATGCATACTACCGTGGAAATGCTTCACAGGAATGATATTGAGCAAACCATACAGCTGATGTATGAAACTTTGATGGCGCTGACACCCAAAACCAGCCTGAGTTATTTTGACTGATTTTCCTACCCCGTGGCACGGGGGCGTGGCACGCCCCCGTGCCACGGGGTACTATTTCTGCAAGGAAAGTATCTCGTTACAATAAAAGGTATCGCCGGTCATTACCTTCTGGATGGCTTCCGACATCTCGGCTCCTGAGGAGTTCTTGGTAACATAACCATTGGCTCCCGCCTGGATCAGGGCCTGCACATAAGGCAGGTCGGCATGAACAGAGATCCCGATAATTTTTATTTCTTTATTGAATTGCCTGATGCTGCGGGTAGCATCAATGCCATTGATCGGCTCCATATTAATATCCATCAATACAATATCCGGCGGGGTATTCCGGCAGTATTCAATGATCTCCCTGCCATTCTCACACATTCCAACAATGGAAATCCTTTTATCCCTGCTTAAAAGCAATGCCCAGGCCTCCCTAACTAATTTATGATCATCTGCTATCACTATTCTAATCATCGGAATAAAATTGGAACATCAAATTGCTTAAATTCTTCCTGTGTAGCCATATGTGGCGATGATCATTTAATAAAATTAAGGCATATAAATAGGTTACATAAGTGGTTCTATGTACACCCCCATCATCTTATTTAAAAATATTCCAGGAGAGGAATATTCAACCCAACATGATTCGAAGCCTTGCCAGGCTGGTAATAAGCCCTTGCATACCTGAATGCTATCTTCTTAAAATGAAAGCCTCCACCAAATGAGAACCCGTTCAATCCATTGGCCAATGCTGTCATATTCATTTCCGCCCTTCTTAATACATTATAACCAACCGATACTTCAAGGTTTTTGGACGGAAATACCTGCACCCCGAAAACCAGGTGCCTGGCCAGCTTCGCAGCTGTTGAAGATTTTTGCGCCTGCCCATTGTCGCGGTTAAACAGGGAATCATTATACAGGATATCAAACCGGTGCATCTGTTGCGCGGTGAGTGAAAATTGCAAAGGCGCGTTCTTTAATTTTTTCGTTATTCCTAATTGTATATCAAAAGGAAGATCCCCGGCTTCGGTTCCCTGGTAAGGATCCAATTGCATACCCATATTTTTCAGCACCAGCGAAGCCTGCAGGCCCGATGAATCATGGTAACTTAAAGCCGCATCCATGGCAATGCCTAAAGCATGGTAAATACCATAGCGGGAATGAATGTACTTCAAGGTTAGACCATAGGTAACAGAGGCACTATATTCTCTTGAAGCGGAAAGCTGCACAACATAATCCTGCGGCCGGAAATCACCCAGCTGGTTGCCTGCATCATCCGCGGATGTTAGCGTTCCATAATGAATATAATTTATCCCAAAGGCAAAATTGGTAGACAGTTTTTCATGCCTGTAAGCCGTTACCATGTGCAGCTGGCGGATATCACCCACCATACCCTGGAAAGCCACTTGCATCTGCCCGTTCATGTTTGCACTCAACAGCGATGGGTTATGGAAAGCCAGGCCTGCATCATCACTGATCGCAGATACATTGATGCCTCCCAATGCTGACAACTGCGGCGAGGCGGGAAGCTTAAGGAAATTGAATACCGTTGAACCTCCCAGGGTTTGCGCCTCGAGTTGACCACAAAATATGGACAGTATTATGATCAGTAAGGGTCTCATCAGGGAAATAAAGATAAGGGTCAGGGCAACAGCTTTTACAGATCTACAGGATAACAACTAAATGACAACAAAGTAGAGCTATGTTATGTTGCTGAATCATTTTCAATATTACCTTCGCGGCATGATAATCGACCTTCGATCCGACACATTCACAAAGCCCGGCACGGGCATGCTCGAAGCCATGCGAAACGCCGAAGTAGGCGATGATGTTTTTGGAGAAGATCCCTCCGTAAACCGCCTTGAAAAAATGGCTGCTGATATGTTCGGGATGGAAGCTGCACTCTTCTGCCCCTCTGGCACCATGTCGAACCAGGTGGCCATAAAAGTACATACTCAGCCCGGTGATGAAGTGATCTGCGATGTCAATGCACATGTATATATTTATGAAGGCGGAGGCATAGCTTTCAATTCCGGCTCGCAGGTAAAATCCATTACCGGGAACCAGGGCAGGATCAGGGCTGAACAGGTACTGGCCTCCATCAACCCTGATGATGTTCATAAAGCACATACTTCACTGGTTTGCCTGGAAAACACTTCAAACCGTGGAGGTGGTTCCTGCTATGACCTGGATGAGATCAAGGATATCAGGAAAGTATGCGACGATCAACAGCTTAAACTGCACCTCGACGGTGCCAGGCTGTTCAATGCGCTGGTAGCTACAGGCCAGAATCCCAAAGCTTATGGCAGATTATTTCACAGCATTTCAGTTTGCCTGAATAAAGGCCTTGGCTGCCCCATGGGAAGCATGCTGATAGGAACACGCGAATTCATAAAAAAAGCAAGAAGGGTAAGGAAAGTTTTTGGCGGAGGATTAAGGCAGGCCGGTTATATGGCCGCTTGTGGCATCTATGCTTTGGAACATAATATCCAGAGGCTGAAAGAAGATCATGAGCATGCAAAAAAAATCGCGGAACAACTTCAAAACAAATCCTTTGTTGAAAGAATTCACCCTGTAGAAACCAATATCCTGATCTTTGATGTGGCCAAACCCCATACGGCAAAATCGCTGGTCGAAGTATTCAAAAAAGAAGGTATTCATATCATGGATATTTCTCCCAGCCAGGTCAGGATGGTATTGCATCTCGACGTTACACCAAAAATGGTTGATCATCTTCTTTCTTTCATTCAACAATTATAACCTAATCAAGGAAATCAATTCTTATGTTACCAGCAGTACATCCCCGGTCCACCACAGCATGGTCTAAATTGGAAATCCATGCCGGGCAGATGCGTAGGCAATCCATGAAAGACCTATTCCTTCGTGACCCGGAAAGATTCAACAGGTTCTCCTTAAAGGCCCAGGACCTTCTCCTGGATTATTCAAAAAATATTATCACTGCAGATACCATCAATCTCCTGACATCCCTGGCGGAAGAGTGCGGGCTGAAACAAGCCATTGACGCTATGTTCAATGGTGAGAAGATCAACCAGACGGAAGACCGGGCCGTATTGCATACCGCCTTAAGGAATTTTTCCGGCAGGCCCGTATATACAGAAGGTGAAGATGTAATGCCCATGATCAGGGCAGTGCAGGATAAAATGCGCACTTTTTGTAAAAAGGTTCATGATGGAGAATGGAAAGGTTATACAGGAAAAAAGATCCGTTATATCGTTAATATCGGAATTGGCGGAAGTGATCTCGGGCCTTATATGGTAACAGAAGCCCTCAAACATTTCAGGGTGGAAGGTATCACGCCTTATTTTGTTTCCAATGTGGATGGAACGCATATCGCGGAAACCCTAAAGCTTGTTGACCCGGAAACAACTTTGTTCCTGGTGGCCTCAAAAACTTTTACCACGCAGGAAACCATGACCAATGCACATACCGCCCGGTCGTGGTTCCTGGAGCACGCCAAAGAAGAAGCCCATGTAGCCAAACACTTTGTTGCACTATCAACCAACGAAGCCGAAGTGGTAAAATTCGGGATTGATCAAAACAATATGTTTGAATTCTGGGACTGGGTAGGCGGAAGATATTCTTTATGGAGCGCTATCGGGTTATCCATTGCCCTTACTATCGGGTATGATCATTTTGAATCATTGCTGAAAGGCGCCCATGCCATTGATGAACATTTTAAATCCGAATCATTCGAAAAAAATATACCGGTAATACTGGCCCTGGTCGGTATATGGTATACCAATTTCTTTGGAACCGATACAGAAGCTATCCTGGTGTATGACCAGTATATGCATCGCTTTGCACAGTATTTCCAGCAGGGTAATATGGAAAGCAATGGAAAAAGCATTGACAGGAACGGGCACCAGGTGGATTATGCCACGGGCCCCGTGGTATGGGGTGAGCCGGGAACCAATGGCCAGCATGCGTTCTACCAGTTATTGCACCAGGGAACTCCATTAATTCCCTGCGATTTTATTGCACCAGCCATCAGCCAGAATCCTGTTGGGGACCATCATGTAAAATTACTGTCCAACTTTTTTGCACAGACCGAAGCACTGATGAATGGAAAGACCATTGAAGAAGTAAAAGCCGAACTCCAACGGTCAGGCCTGACCGAAGAAGCTATTGCAAAGCTGCTTCCTTTCAAGGTTTTTGAAGGAAACAGGCCCACTAATTCCATTCTTGTAAAACAGATCGATCCTTTCATGCTCGGGCAACTGATCGCGATCTATGAACACAAAATTTTTGTCCAGGGTATCATCTGGAATATTTACAGTTTTGACCAGTGGGGAGTTGAACTGGGAAAGCAGCTGGCCAACAGGATCCTGCCAGAGCTTATTTTAAAGGGCGATGTAAGTTCACATGATAGTTCTACCAATGGCCTGATCAATGCCTTCAGGCAAATGAGCGAAAAATCATGAGTCTCTTAATACATAACTGAAATAAAAAAAGCTCCTTTTAACGGGAGCTTTTTTTTATGGATAACATTGTATTCTTTACCATTTGTCCACTTCTTCAGTGCTTGCTGAAGGAGTTACGGAAGAAATAACCTGTGCTGGAGAAGCTGAAACTTCAACCTCGGCAACAACATCTTCTTCGATCTCTGAATCAAGCTGATCGTGGTTGAATGCATCAAAATCAAAATCAGGCATCAGGTCAGTTTTTACAAAATCAACTGCTTCAGTCAATGCTTTCAAAAATTTATTGAAATCTTCTTTATACAAAAAGATCTTATGCCTGTCGTACCCGTCCTCATTGAATTTCTTCCGGCTTTCTGTGATGGTTATGTAGTAATCATTCCCACGAGTTGCCCTAACATCAAAGAAGTAAGTTCTTCTTTTCCCGGCCCGGATGCGCTTGCTATAAACGCTTTCCATTCTTTTGTCATTGTTTTCGTACGCCACCGTCAATAATTTTTGTGCAGTTAATAGACTAGAAATTTAATAGACACAAATATAATATTGTTTTCGAATCAGCAAAATATAATGATAAAAAATTGTGAAAGTCAAGCGTTTATCTAATAGGAACCTATTAGATGGCTCGTGTTAAGCCATCAGATACAGTATCCTGTTGTATTAGCCTGCAGAAATATTCTGCGCCTGCTGCTCTTCATAAAGATCAAAATAGTATCCACCTGCATTGATCAGTTCCTGGTGCGTACCCTGTTCTATGATCTTTCCATCTTCAAGCACGATGATGTGATCAAAATCAAAAAGGGTAAAGATCCTGTGGGTTATGATGATCGCGGTTTTGTTTTCAAGATAGGTGCTGAGGTTACCCAGTATCTCTCTTTCGGTTTTGGCATCAACGGCACTTAGGCAATCATCAAAGATGATGATACCAGGGTCTTTCAGCAATGCCCTTGCAATGGATATACGCTGTTTTTGTCCGCCACTTAAGGTTACTCCCCTCTCTCCCACCATAGTTTCAAATCCTTCGGCAAATCCATTGATCTCCTTTTCAATGCTGGCATACCTTGCGGCCATAATGATATCATCACGATGGGTTTCCCCTGCACCGAAGCTGATATTATTGGCAATGGTATCGCTGAAAAGAAATACATCCTGTGGCACATAACTGATCTGTTTCCTCAGCTCCTGCACATCGATATCTTTTACATTCTTTCCATCATACAAAATGGCTCCCGAGTTTGGATCATACATTCTCAGCATCAGTTGGGCAATGGTGGTTTTGCCACTTCCGGTATGACCGATGATGGCGATCTTCTGTCCTTTTTTGATATGAAGATTGAAATCTTTCAGTGCCCTGATACCGGTATTGGGATAAATAAAGTTGACCTTATCGAAACGTATATCGCCTTTTAAAGTCGCATGTTGCACATGCGCAGCATTTACAATGGCAGGTTTTGTATGAAGGAATTCATTCAACCGTTTCTGTGATGCAGCGGCACGCTGGATCATACTGGCCGTCCACCCGATAGCGCTTACAGGAAAAGTTAGCAGGTTGATATACATCACGAATTCAGCGATCGTTCCTACCGTAATACCACCTTCACTCCGGATAGCATAGATGCCGCCGATCATGATGGTAAGTAGAGTACTTAGTCCTATCAGCAGCGCCATGGAAGGAAAGTAAATCGCTTCTACCCTGGCCAGCCCAATGGCGCTTTTCTTATATTCTTCACTGTTCTTATCAAAGAAATGATACATCGCTTTTTCCTGCACAAAGGATTTGATCACCCTTATACCGGAATAGGATTCCTGGGCATTGGTGGTAAGATCGGAAAGCAATGCCTGGATGCGTTCACTCTTTTTATTGATGATGGTATTCACCAGGTAAATGGTGAGTGCCAGTATTGGCAAAGGAGATAATACATAAAGGGTAAGTTCCCAATCTTTACGGATCATATACACAAGGCAAAAAGAGATCCTGAACACCAGGTTTACAAAGTACATTACAGCAGGGCCTGTGTACATACGCACACGGCTTACATCTTCTGATATCCTGTTCATCAGGTCGCCGGTGCTGTGCAGTTTAAAAAAGTTCAGGTCAAGTTTCAGGTAATGATCGAACACTTCATTCTTCTGGTCAAATTCAATATGCCGGCTCATGACAATGATGGTCTGCCGCATCAGGAATAGAAAGAATCCACTTAAGAGGGCAAATACCAGGATGGCGATACCAAAGAATGCGATCCTTCCTGTAAATGAAAGTTCATATCCCTGCATCTGGCCAATAAAGAATTCCACCAGCGGGTCATAACCAATCATTTTTTTGGATGATGGTGCAGCCCCAAGGTATTCTTTTACTATGTCGAAAATGTAGCCGGTGATCTGCGGAGCAAGAATGGCAAAATAATTCGACAGGATAATGAATATGATGCCGAGGAAAAATCTTACCCGGTACTTCCAGAAATATTTTCGTATTGCCCTTAAATGTTTCAAATCCTGAATTTGAACGAAGATAAGAATTAGGGCCAAGAGCTAACAAGAATCATGCTGGAAGCCCTGTAATTATTGGGTTTTCCTGTTTATCTTTACCACCCTGATGGAAGAAGTTCAACCTGGAATCATAGGATACTCCCATAAGTTTTCCCCTTCGCACCACCATATTCATCACAGGATATTGAAGTCATCGTGGTGGCAAAGGGCATGTTGCTGTGTTGACAGTCATTATTCCAATACTTCAGGTGTCATGCTTGCACACCACTTACAGGCGGTTTGTGAAAATGTTGAAAACATTTTCTTTTCGAAGCAAAACAGGTTCCTTGAAAATATGTTTGGCTTCATCAGGCAAAGAGGGATGGATACAGTGAAAATGTATGAACACCTCATGGTCGTGGCACTTTTACATGATATTGGAAAAACAGAAGATGATAAATCGATTGAAGTTCCCCATCCACTGTTTGGTTACAGCACAGTTAAACGACATTCCGTTGTTGGTGTATACGCGGCAATGGATATCCTGGGTAATGATCATACATTAAGTGCAGAGGATAAATCGATCATCTTTTCAGTGATCGAGGAACATGATGTTTCCTATGGATTGTTCAGGGAATATAAACAGAAGGGATTAATACCTACTTCAGCAAGATGGCATGAATTGAATGCAAAGATCAGTGCAGTTCATGGCGAAGGACTTTTATACCTGCTGCTTTTCAAACTCGCCGATATTCATGGTCATGCAAATATCGAAGATGTAACATGGTTCTATCAACGCGTAAACCAGGATTATTTTATGCCGGTGGGACTGCATCTTCCCATTCCACGGGAAAGTGATATCAGGTAATTGGGATGGATCTTTCTATTCCGCAGGAAAGTGATACCTGGTAATTGAACCTTTAAAAAAATAGAGGGACCGGATAGAAATCCAGTCCCTTTTCTCATTTAAACAACTACAAAAAAAACGAGTTTATACAAAGGCCAGTATGAGCAGTTGCGGCACCAGTATCCTTAGGAACATAGTCAATGGATACACGCTGGCATAAGCCACTGCAGGCGCTTCTGAACCTGTCATCTGGTTGGCAAAAGCCAGTGCAGGGGGATCAGTTAATGAACCTGCCATAAGGCCGAAGGTTTCAAGAAAATTAATTTTATAAATATAGTTTGCGATCAGAGCGGTTACCACCAATGGAATGGTGGTGATGGAAAATCCAATGAGCAAAAAGACGGGGCCCTGCGAAGAAGAAATTGTTCTCACAAATTCGGGTCCTGCTTTTATACCCACGCTGGCAAGAAAGAGTACGATACCAATTTCCCTTACCATGTAATTGGCGCTCTGTGATACATAAGATGTAAGGGGAACAATACTGGCATAGCGGCTGATCAGTATAGCGATGATCAGGGGGCCTCCAGCTAGTCCCAGTTTCACAGGAACCGATAAGCCAGGGATAGCGAATGGAATGCTGCCTACGATCACGCCCAACGCGATACCGAAGAATAGACCGGCAACATGCGGCTCTTTCATTTTCTTTTCAGAGTTGCCAAAGGCTTTGGTGAGGGCTTCCACATTCTTTGGCTCGCCGATCACGTTTACGATATCACCGAATTGCAGCCTTGAATGTCCATTGGGAATGAATTCAATTCCTGATCGAACAACTCTTGTAATGGTAACACCATAATTGTGTATGGTATCAATTTCAGCCAGCGGTCGCGTGCAGGCGGCCGAATTGGTAATGCGCACAGGCTTTGAAACCAGATTGGCATTGTCAGCATTGAAATCAAAATTTGTTTCCTCGCCTACTACGGTTTTCAGTTTATCAAAATCATTTTTTCCCGCTACAACCATAATGATATCATCCTTATGAAGAATGGTTTCCTTGGTTGCCTGCATCACGTTGTAATCGTGGTAAACGCGAGACACAACAAATTG
>JAEWIW010000131.1 GCA_023386855.1 Bacteroidota bacterium
CTCTTGCCCCTAGCCCAATGGGTTTCAGGCCTTGTGATTTTCCGGCTTCGAAAATCGCATTCCAGATCTTGTCTGCAGCATCATCCTTATCTTCAAAATAAATTTCCACTCCACCTGCACCGGTATATCCAGTTGCGCTGATCAAAACATTATCCACTCCTGCAAAGCGGCCCTTTGAAAATGTATAATATTTCAGGTTTAGAATATCCATATCCGTGAGGGGCTGGAGAATCCTTGTTGCATTCGGTCCCTGGATCGCTAACAGGCCTGTCCGGTCCGAAATATTTTCCATTATGGCTCCTTCCTGGTTAAAGGAAGAGATCCAGTTCCAGTCTTTTTCAATATTGGATGCATTCACAACGATCATATACACATTGTTTTCTTCAATGCAATAGATCAACAAATCATCCACGATGCCTCCTTCCTTATTCGGCATGCAGCTATACTGCGCTTTTCCTGTAGTGAGCTTAGAAGCATCATTGGTGGTAACTTTTTGAATCAGGTCAAGTGCTTTAGGGCCCTTGATCATGAATTCGCCCATATGGCTTACATCAAAAACACCTGCATTATTTCTAACTGCATGATGCTCATCGTTGATTCCGCTATAAGATATGGGCATGTTATAGCCGGCAAATGGGGCCATCTTAGCGCCAAGTGCAATGTGCTTTTCGGTGAATGGAGTATTCTTCATTTGGATGAAATAGTGGGCAAATGTAAAAAAGGAACATGATATAGCGCCATGAAAAAAGGGCCTTCACTTTGCAGATCCGGCCCCTTTCGTTCCAACTTCAACCATTTATTGAAACAACTTTGAAAAAACAGTCAGCGGTGATGTAAGATCAGTATGGTTTACAAATGCTTCATCCTCTTCATATCCTTCCGCTTCAGAATTCTTTAAATCTTTCTTCTCGGTCTTATGGTATACACTTACTTTAATCCGGGAACTGTCAACAGATTTTTGTTCGTACCTGTACCTGTTATCCCTTTCATTACTGTCGCGGTTCTCCATGTTTCCCTCTGCTTCAATGTCTACTCCACTTTCATCGATCTTCAACTTGAATCTCCCGCTTTTCAGTTCCTTTTGATCAAGCTCTTCAGTTAACCGCAATCCATCGGGCGTCATAGTGTATTCCCTGTTGCTCTGCCAGTCATAATTCCTGTCCCAGTTATCATTGAAATGTACATTCCATCCCCTGCGATTGGTATTGATACTGAACCAGTCGTAATAATCAATGCTTTCATCGAGCTGGATCCTTTTGCCTACGGGCACTTCAAGCACTACCAACACCTGCTGGTTACGGAATTTATCTCTCGAGGAAACAGGGAAACCTTTGGGAAGTGTTACCATACTATCCTGGATATTGATATCAAAATTGATATGCTCAGCAATGGTCCTGGCTTCAGCAGGGTTTACACCTCTTCCGAATTTTACTTTATACAGGTGAAAATTTGAATCAAGACTTTTTACCACGTTCACCCTTACAGTATTGAGCATCAGGGTATCCTGGTTGATGCCATAAATTGGCCAGTCTTCATCGGAATCAATTCCAAACCAGTCACTGCCATAATACCTGATATTACTGTTGGCTACCTGCACGAACATCTTTCCATTAGCAGGCTGCACGGGGGTAATTTTTTCTTCCACTGCACTGCGGGTTCTGAAATTCCTTGAAACCATTCCTGCAAGGAGAACCAGGGCTACAAGTCCAATGGTCCATAACCCTCCAAACACATAACCGAGGTAATTGTGCTTTGATCGGATACCGGCGATCTTTCTTACCAGCCAGGTGATCAATGCGATCAGGGGAATTCCAAAGAATAAAAAGAGCGCTGTCCAGGCGAGAATATTCTGCCAAAATCCATCAAGGATAAAATTCTTTAAAGGAAATACGGCAAAACCGCCAAACAGTATCCCGATAAATGCGCCGAACAATGCAAGGGCTATAACACCTGCGATAAAAAGAAAGAATGCCTTGAACAAAATGCCAATCACGTGGCCGATGCCGGAACCGGTTTTGCGCGCCAGGGGAGCGGTTTCAGAGGCAAGAGTCCTTGCTCGTGAACCTGCTTCAGTTCCGAATTCCTTTGCCCTTGATCCAAATTGCTGGGCAGTTTCCTTTACTTCCTTGCCAAAGTTCTGGGCTCTTGATTTAAATCCCTCAAGGTCTTCTTTTACCGTATCACGAATGGAATTGAGGTCTACTTTTTCTCCTTTCATTTCAAGGCGCTCGGCAGCATTACTGGCTAAGGGAACGGTTACCCAAAGCACGATATAAGTTACCAGCAGTGTGCTTCCGAAGGAACCGAAGATCACCCTTGGAAAGAATCCAAAGTCATTGTCCCACCAAAAACTATGAAAGGTTCCGCTTAATATTCCCAATACAAAGGGAAGGGCAAATAATAACCTGGGTATCCATGGCTCTATATTGAAATAAGCTGCCAGTCCACCAGCTACACCTGCCACTACTTTGTCGTCGGGATTACGGTAAAGGCGTTTGGTAATGTTCGACTGCACCGATTTTGCCGGAACAATGATCCAAAGCAGGATATATACCCAGAACAGTGCACTAAATAGAAGAACAAATAGAATGCGCATGATCACGGGGTCGATGCCGAAGTAATTGGCCAGGCCGCTACGTACACCGCCAAGGATCTTATCGTCTGCATTACGAACCAGGGCTTTCCTTCCGGTACGCTCACTGGTTGAAGGGCCAAAGTTGGCACCGTATTGCTTTTTAGAAGATGATGCCTTGGGTTCTTCAGCTTCCTGCGCTTCGAAATCTTCGGGACGGCCCATGCTGGCAATCACTGCATTCACGTCTTCATCAGTGATGCATACTGCCCCTTTCTTCAATCGCTCGGAAAACAATTCTGCAATGCGGCTTTCGATATCATTCACGATCTCTTCGCGCCCTTCTTCATTGGCAAAATATCTCCGGAGACTGTCTACGTATTGTTGTAAAATTTCATAGGCAGTTTCTTCAATGGGGATCACCCTGCCCTGGAAATTTATATTGATGACCTTTTTCATGTTCGAATATTTGTATGGTTGAAGTTTTATTGGTTAGCTTATCGATTTATCTGCCTGTATCTCGTTATCGTCTATCGCAGTTGTTGTCAAAGATTCCTTCTTGCTGGTCAGGGCATTCACTGCATTCGCCAATTCATACCATGTGGCCTCTAGCTCCTTATAAAACTCCTCACCTTTTGGTGTCAGTGAAAAATACTTGCGCGGGGGGCCAGAATTACTTTCTACCCAGCGATAGGTTAACATGTCTGAGTTTTTCAGCCTGGTGAGCAGTGGGTAAAGGGTACCTTCCAGGATCTGGAGATTTGCCGCCCTCATTTCATCCACAATGTCGGAAGGATAAGCTTCCCCCCGGCGTATGATGGAAAGGATACAGAACTCCAGGATTCCCTTCCTCATCTGGCTTTGTGTGTTTTCTATGTTCATCGGGATCCTCCGTTTGATTATTTTGAACAAATTGATTTGATAAGACAAAACTATGGCATTCTTTGGTACTATGCAACACATAGAACCATTTTTTTTATAGTAATGGAGGATGTTCAATACATGGCAAAGATTGTAGATTGAAAATGAACGTGTTAGGAAATACTGGCCAGGGGCCAGATTGATAAATGGAAAAATAATGGGATGAATGGAGCCAACAATTTTTTTCGTTTGCAGGTATTGAGCTTAGCCTCTCCCAGGTCAGTGACCTATAACAATGAGTTTCCTGGCAGCCACTATCTCCCCGATGGAAGAAACCACTGCTACTGTATAAGCGCCAGGTCTTAGTCCACCCATCTGGATCAGCGTTCTTCTTGCCACCAGCTCCTCGCGAACCTTCTGTCCAAGGGCATTGTAGATATACACATATTTCACCTGCATGGTGGTGGTCAGGCCGATATAAAACTTATAAGGCGTTGGATTGGGCCAAACCAGGGCGTTGACCTTACCTGGACTTCCTGCTACAGCAATTGTATTGGAATAGCTGCTGTCGCGATCACGGGTGATGAGTTGCAGGCGGTAAAAACTTATCCCGTTGAAATTATTGGGATCGATAATATCATAATAAAGCGGGTCGGTACTAACGCCATTGAGGGCTTTGGAACGAACCGTATCAACATTGGTAAAT
>JAEWIW010000263.1 GCA_023386855.1 Bacteroidota bacterium
CCCGTGCCGAGCCTATTGGCGTGCTGGTTGTTGAAGGGGATTATAAAACTGCGGTTATAGATGGTAGTTATTTCGGTGCACTGGTTCAATATCCCAACAATGAAGGATCAGTGGAAGACTACCGCGAATTTATCCAGAAAATTCACGAGGTGAATGGATATGTTGTAATGGCTACAGATCTTCTTGCCCTTACCCTTCTTACACCTCCTGGTGAACTCGGCGCCGATGTTGCCGTGGGTTCAGCGCAAAGATTTGGTGTTCCTGTAGGATTTGGTGGCCCGCATGCTGGCTTCTTTGCAACAAAAGAAGATTTTAAAAGAGGAATCCCAGGGAGGATCATAGGCATATCGGTTGATGCCACCGGCAAGCGTGCATTGCGCATGGCATTGCAAACCCGGGAACAGCATATCAAACGCGAAAAAGCCACTTCAAATATTTGTACGGCCCAGGCATTGCTGGCTAATATGGCAGCGATGTACGCCGTTTATCATGGTCCTGATGGATTGAAAAATATCGCTTCAAGGATCGCGCTGCTCACGCTGCATCTTGCCGAAGCCCTGGAAGAGATCGGTGTTGACATTGTTCACAACAGTTTCTTTGATACCCTTAAACTGAAAGTCGACAATACAAATGATATTAAAAAGATCGCCACTGGAAGAGAAGTGAACTTCCGTTATTTCGATGATCAGCATATCGGTATCTCCATTGACGAAATGACCAGCCAGTCCGATGTTCTTGATATCGTTTCCATATTCGCTGAAGCCTACGGTTCCAGTTCAGCCTATATTCGTTTCGAGGAAGAACTGGGCCTTGAACATATCGACCACCAGTTGGTAAGAAGGTCTTCATTCCTTTCACACCCGGTGTTTAATACGCATCACAGCGAAACAGAGATGATGCGGTATATGAAGTCGCTTGAGAATAAGGATCTTTCGCTCAACACATCCATGATCTCACTGGGAAGTTGTACCATGAAGCTTAATGCCGCTACGGAACTGATTCCTGTAAGCTGGCCTGAGTTTGCGAATATTCATCCATTTGTACCTGTTGACCAGGCAGAAGGATACCATACCATCATCAACGAATTAAGCAGCTTCCTCTGTGAAATAACAGGCTTCACAGCATGTTCTCTTCAACCCAATTCCGGTGCACAGGGTGAATATGCAGGTCTTCTTACCATCCGCGCTTATCACAGGGCAAACAATGCAGCCCACCGCGATGTAGTGCTGATCCCCATTTCAGCACATGGTACCAACCCTGCTTCAGCAGTACTTGCAGGAATGAAAGTGGTTGTAGTAAAAAGTGATGCGGAAGGACATATTGATGTTGCAGACCTGAAGGCAAAGGCTGAACAATACCGTGATACACTTTCTGCATTGATGGTAACTTACCCTTCAACACATGGTGTGTTTGAAGAAAGCATCCGCGAGATATGCAATATCATTCATGAAAATGGCGGGTTGGTATATATGGATGGAGCAAACATGAATGCGCAGGTTGGACTCACTTCACCTGGTTATATTGGTGCAGATGTTTGTCATCTTAACCTTCATAAAACCTTTGCGATACCTCATGGTGGCGGTGGCCCCGGGATGGGACCCATTTGTGTGAATGATAAGCTGGCGCCTTTTTTACCGGGGCATAGTTCCATCAATAGTGATGAACATACCCACGCGGTAAGTGCCGCAGCTTATGGCTCGGCAAGTATCCTCCTGATCAGTTATGCCTATATCAAAATGCTTGGAGCAGAGGGTATGACGCTGGCAACACAGTATGCCATACTCAATGCCAACTACATGAAGGCAAGGCTGGAAAATTATTTTAAAGTATTATATGCCGGGGAGAACGGAACCTGTGCGCATGAATTCATTGTTGACCTTCGACCCTTTAAGCAAACCACGGGTGTGGAAGCGGAAGATGTAGCCAAACGCCTTATGGATTACGGATTTCATGCACCTACCATGAGCTTCCCGGTTCCGGGAACCATCATGATCGAGCCAACCGAAAGTGAACCCAAGGATGAACTCGACAGGTTCTGCGATGCACTGATCAGTATTTATGAAGAGATCAAAGCAGTGGAAGAAGGAAGATCTGATCGCAACGACAACCCGCTGAAGAATGCACCACATACCATGGAAGTAATCTGTGCAGATGAATGGAATCATTCCTACAGCAGGCAGGAAGCGGCATTCCCGCTGCCCTATGTTGCAAAGAATAAATTCTGGCCTTCCGTAAGCCGTATCAACAACACTTATGGCGACAGGAACCTCATCTGTACCTGCGAGCCGGTGGAAGCGTATATTTAAGTAGAATACGGAAAACGGAATACGGAAAACGGTAGGAATACAATAGAGAGGAATATAGGTAAAGAGGAATACAAAGTGAGGAATACAATTGTGAGGAATACAGGGAAATTTTCTTTTTCTGTATTCCTTTTTTTTAATCAATTTTTTTAGGTTAAAAGTTGCGCCGCTATAACGTCAAACCGGTTTTATTACTTGAAAAAGAGACAAGTGCATAACACTGTTGTTTATTAATGACCAACGTGAAGTTTGCGATGTTATTGCGATACTTTTTCAAGTGCTCTTTCCCCTGAAAAAGAACCAGGGCAAGATACTGATGATGGTAGTGGCGGGGTTTGGCATGTGCATCATCACAAGTTTAGGCATCTAAGGATTGCTGGTTACCATTTTTAGCTTAAAGCCAAAGGCTCCATTATTTTGCCTGGCTGAGAAAAACAGAATGAATACAGTATTCCAATCTTACCGTATTCATTCCGTTTTCCGTATTCCGTTTTCCGTATTCCGAAGATCATATCGGCAACTTAATATTCCTGAACTTCCACATATCCATCTCTGTATTCGGGTTCTCGAGTTGCCTTGGATACAATACAATAAAGCTGGTATTCATGAAATACTTGGTGAGGTAATATGGCAGCTTGTCAATGGCAGTGATATGCGATACATGGTGTCCCTTTCTGGAAGTAACAATGATGAACAGGTCATCACTACGCAGCTGGCCACTGAAAAAAAGGAACTCATCCCACTCGGTAAATACCTGTGTTTGCATCGCCAGCGGGGCGGATTTATGCTCATTCGCACTAACAATATGTGAAATGGTATCAGGTGTTGCATAAAATTTCACCGCAAGCCCGGTTTCTTTTGACAGGTAATAAACCCTGTCGAGCCAGTGATGAAACCCAGGCTCCAGTTCTGCTCTTGGTGGCACAACTACAACGATACGCTTCAGTGTATTCAGCGGCTGAACCGGATGATACACATAAATCGTTTCAAAGGTTTTGCGTAATATTTTTTCTGCAGTTGGACCGAAAATCGTTTCTCCTTCTTTCTTATTTCTATGTAAACCTATCACAAGGTCGGTGACCTGTTGCTCCTTCATGGAATAAATAATTCCATTGCTCACATACTGGTCGAACCTGGTGAGGGGGGTTACCACGTTGTCGGTTGCCGCCGCATGCTTCACGATCTTGTCCATCATCTTCTTGCCTTCCGTTCCTGATGTTCCGCCCGCATCCTGTTCATCCACTACATGTAAGGCCAGCAACGGAACCTTTGGCTTGGAAGGTTTCAAACTCATAGCAAGGTCAACAAGATCAGTTACATTTTCAGGGTAAGCTACAGAGATCATGATCTTATCTGTGGATTCCTGTGCCAGGTCAGGTTCCTTGGTTTCCTCTATCAATGCAAGTTTCCTTGAAGCTTTTTCCACCATCAGCGAACTGATGGTACAGGTGACCAATATCATCAGGATTGCGCCATTCAGAACATCTTCACTTAATAACCTGATGGGCTCACCAGCAGGGGTTTCACCAATGATAATATTATAACCTACCAATACTACTGCCAGTGTAGCGCCTACCCTTGCATTGGTTAGACCGAAGATCATGCGCCGTTCATCGGCAGAAAGCCTGAATGATTTTTGCGTCACCCATGCAGCAATAAACTTCGTTACAACAGATACCAGTATCATCAGTCCTGCCACCTTTAGCGCGCCCCAACCCTTGAACAATACCGTAATGTCGACCAGCATGCCCACACCAATAAGAAAAAATGGAATGAACAGGGCATTACCTACGAAATCGATCCTGTTCATCAAAGGCGAATTATGTGGAATGAAACGGTTGAGTGCAAGACCTGAAAGAAAGGCGCCAATGATGGCTTCCAGGCCCGCAAGCTCAGCAAGGAAAGCGCCAAGGAATACTATCGCCAGCACAAAGATGTACTGTGATATATTGTCTTCGAATTTCTTGAAGAACCATCGTGCAATAATCGGGAATATGAAAAATACGATGGCAGCGAATACAAGTGAATAACTTCCCAGCCTAACCCAGAACATGCCATCAATTTCACCCTTAGTCATACCGGCAACAGCAGCCAGCACAAGCAGGGCGAGGATATCAGTGATGATGGTGGCGCCGATCGACATGGTAACCGATCTTATCCTTGCAATACCGTATTTACTCGCAATAGGATAAGCGAGCAAGGTATGGGAAGAAAACAATGCACCCATCAGCAAAGAGGAATACCAGCTGAAACCCAGCAGGTAATAGGCTGCAGCGGTTCCAATCAACATGGGAGAAAAAAACGTGAACAATCCAAACACTATACTCTTGTTCCTGTTCTTCTTAAATTCTTCCAGGTCAATTTCAAGCCCCGCAGTGAACATGATATATTGAAGTCCTACCGTTCCAAATAACACGATACTGCTGTCGCGCAGCAGCAGGTTAAACCCATAAGGCCCGATGATAACCCCGGCCATGATCAATCCAATGATATGGGGTATCCTGAATTTGTTCAGCAGCAGCGGGGCAAATAATATGATGAACAATACCAGGGAAAATATGATCACCGGATTTTTTAAAGGCAGGGAAAGATCCAGATCTAGCAGCACCATAAGCATTACTTTTCAGTTCGTTTCAATTGAAGTTCATAAACGATCCTGCATTCACCAGGCCGTGTTATCTCGCGTTGCCCTTCCAGCATGTTTTTGTCAACCCTTTGCAAACGCACATTCATGCGCGATTGTATTTTCTGGTTTTCATCTTCCTGGGTCGAGGTGAGTACCAGGAAGCTCCCGTTGAATCTTCCCGTATAGGCTCTTACCAACTGGTCGCCGGTGAGGGCCTTGGCAATGATACCAGAAGCCTGCTGCTCAATGAGCCAGTGCTCATTTTTTGTATCTCCTACCGCTGAACCCTGGCAGTTGGTTTCAATGCAGCTCATCTTTACCTGCCATGATCCCAGGAAATCGGGATTTACTGCAACAGTGTCCCTGGGCAATTCAATACCCGTACTGTCCAACTTTTTTTGAAAGGCCATCAACTCCTGCTCCTTTAATTCAAGCGCTTTTTCTTTCAGGATCAGTTGCTGTTCCTTCTCATTGACCTCTTTTGCTTTTGCATCAAGCTTCATTTCGCGTTCACGAAGTCCACAACTTTGTAAACAACAAATGAGCAGCACGATGATTGCAGATATCCTCATAAATTTTTCCAGCTTTTAATGATGACTATCGACTTTAAAAAGCAAGCCAAGATATTAAAAGTAAGGATTATCTTAGTTTTACTGGTAGCCATTTTACTGAAATGATATTTTATGAATGTAGAAAATGAACGTTTGAAAGACAGACGATGGAAGAAATGGGGACCATATGTCAGCAACCGCCAATGGGCCACCGTTAGAGAAGATTATAGTGCGGATTCAAATACATGGAATTTCACTTCATATGAAAAGGCACTTAGCAGAACCTACCGCTGGGGTGAAGATGGTATCGGTGCCATCTGCGACGATGAACAGTTGCTTTGCTTTGGCATTGCACTTTGGAATAAAAAAGATCCATTTATAAAAGAAAGACTTTTCGGTTTAACCAACCCGGAAGGTAACCATGGTGAAGATGTAAAGGAATTGTATTATTACCTCGACAGCACTCCTACGCATTCCTATATGCAGATGCTGTACAAATACCCGCAGTCAGAATTCCCTTACCAGCAATTACGCGCAGAAAACGGCATGCGTGGTCGCCTTGAGCCTGAATATGAACTGGTGGATACCGGTGTTTTTGATGAAAGAAAATACTTTGATGTTTTCATTGAATATGCCAAGGCGGATTATAATGATATCCTCATTAAGATACATGTTGAGAACAGGGGGCCTGAAGCGGCATCATTGCATCTTATACCGCAGCTCTGGTTCAGGAATACCTGGGCCTGGGACGAAGATCCGTATAAGCCGAAACTTAGTGCTGTTGGCCAGCACCACGTTAAAATAACACACAGGAAATTCGGCAAAAAATATTTATACAGTGAACCCCTTGCTGAACCGCTGTTCTGTGAAAATGAAACCAATACCTTAATTCATTTCAATAAAAAGAAAAGAGGAACCAGCAAGGAAGGTATCAATGATTTTATCATTCACGGAACAGAGAAAGCATTAAATAAAAGAAAATCAGGAACCAAGGCAGCGTATGATTTTGACATAACGATCGGCGCAGGCGAACGATATACCCTTAAACTCAGGCTCGCAGGAAAAACCCAGCAGGATCCCTTTCGTCTTTACGATGAAATATTCGCAAAGCGCAAACAGGAAGCAGATGAGTTTTACCACGATTTGCAGCATAATGTTCAAAGCCCCGATACACGCATGATTCAGCGCCAGGCATTTGCAGGAATGCTTTGGAACAAACAGTTTTATTATTATGATCTCGACAGCTGGATAAAAGGCGACCAGGTGAACATCACCTATGAACACCGTAAACATGGGCGTAATTCACGATGGATGCATCTTCATAATTACGATATCATCAGCATGCCCGATAAATGGGAATATCCCTGGTATGCCGCATGGGACCTGGCATTTCATTGTATTCCATTAGGCCTCGTAGATATACAGTTCGCAAAAGACCAGCTGCTGCTGCTGACCAGGGAAAGATACATGCATCCCAATGGACAGCTTCCTGCATATGAATGGGATTTCAGTGATGTGAATCCACCGGTACATGCCTGGTCGACCTGGAGGATCTTTAAAATGGATAAGAAAAATGATGCTACCGGTGATATTCATTTTTTGGAATCCATGTTCCACAAACTCCTGCTCAACTTCACCTGGTGGGTGAACCGGAAGGATACTTCGGGCAATAATATCTTCCAGGGAGGATTTCTTGGACTGGATAATATCGGTGTGTTTGATCGCAACGCGAAGCTCCCGGGCGGTGGTTATATTGAACAGGCTGATGGCACCAGCTGGATGGCCATGTTTTCATTGAATATGCTAAGGATCGCGTTGGAATTATCGAAACATAATCCCGTTTACCAGGATATGGCCACGAAATTCTTTGAACATTTCATGTATATCGCCGGCGCCAAGTCGCATATGGGAGAAGGAAGCCGTGGCTTATGGGATCCTGAAGATGGTTTTTTTTACGACCAGGTGCGACAGCACGATCAAAGCACCATCAGGCTCAAAGTAAAAAGCATGGTTGGACTGATCCCCCTGTTTGCCGTTGAAGTGCTTGATGAATCATTATTACAGCCACATACAGCGTTTACAGAAAGGATGGACTGGTTCCTGAAGAACAAACCTGATCTTTCAAAACTGGTCTCCCGTTATGAAGAAAGAAACGAAAACAGGATTCATTTGTTAAGCCTTCTGAAAAAAAATGAACTTGCCAGGATACTCCAAAGGATGCTGGATGAAACGGCATTTCTTT
>JAEWIW010000284.1 GCA_023386855.1 Bacteroidota bacterium
GTGATCAGGGGTACCATTTTGCAGATGAAAACGCCCGATAAAATGAGGGGCAGGGTGATGTCGGTCAATAGCATGTTCATCAATTCCTCCAATGAGCTGGGACAGCTGGAAAGCGGGGTAATGGCAAGGCTGCTGGGTGTTGTACCGTCTGTAATATTTGGCGGATCCATGACACTCTTTATTGTCATCTTTACATGGTTTAAAGCCCCAGCCCTGAGAAAACTCGAATATTAGGCCACCCAATGATTATCTTTATTCACTTAACTCTGATAGATGCGTAGCTTTTTCAAAATATTTTTTGCTTCCCTACTGGCAATAATTGTATTTAGTGTGCTGGTGTATTTTTTAATTGTAGGAATGGTGGCGGGCCTTGCCAGCAAGGAGGAATCCACCGGGGCAAAAGCGGTAATTACCATTGATCTTTCCGAGCCTTTCCTTGAAATCCAGGACCAGAGCCCCATTGAAGAGATCACCAACAGGAAGGAATTTGGTACACCTTCATTGTATGACGTTGTTCGGTTGATCCACCGGGCAAAGAATGATTCAGCGGTAAAGGGAATTTATCTCAAGTGTAATGGCAATGCCAATGGCTTTGGATCTTCTGAAGAATTAAGGAATGCACTGCTGGAATTCAAATCGGGTGGAAAGTTCATTTATGCCTATGGTGATGTGATCCCACAAAGGGCTTACCATATTGCGAATGTTGCCAATAAGATATACTGCAACCCAAAGGGTGGAGTGGATTGGAGAGGTTTCTCGATGGATTATATTTTCATGAAAGGAACGCTTGAACGATTGAAGATCGAGCCGCAGATTTTTTACGCGGGAAAATTCAAAAGCGCAACAGAACCCTTCCGTGAAACAAAGATGACCGATGCCAACCGCTTACAATCGACCGAACTGCTTCAGGATATGTATCATTATTTTCTTCAGAAAACATCGGAGCAACGAAAGATAGATACGGCAAGCCTTTTCCGTTATGCCAATGAGAACATGATCCGTTTTGCAGGTGATGCGGAAAAGTACAGGCTGGTGGATGGCTTACGGTATGACGACCAGGTAAAAGATGAGATCAAGAAGATTCTTAAGGTGGAGAAACTGGAGAAGATCAACTTTGTTCCCATCGCTAAATACGCGCACGCGGTGAATTTCACCCAACAGGGAAGAGACAGGATCGCGGTGATCTATGCAACAGGAGATATCATTGATGGAAAAGGACAAAGAGAACAGATCGGGAGTGAAACGTATGTAAACCTGATCAGGAAGATCAGGCTGAATTCAAATATCAAGGCTATTGTATTGCGCATCAATTCGGGGGGA
Source organism: Bacteroidota bacterium (assembly GCA_023386855.1). GTDB lineage: Bacteria > Bacteroidota > Bacteroidia > Chitinophagales > Chitinophagaceae > Flavitalea. Next base: position 1,321 of record JAEWIW010000284.1, read on the forward strand.
GGAAGTGCACTGGCCAGTGAAAATATTCTTCGTGAACTGATGCTGGCCAAAAAAGAAAAACCGGTAGTAGTAAGTTTTGGTGATGTTGCAGCATCAGGAGCATATTATCTTTCCAGCAACGCCGATAGTATTTTTGCACAACCCAATACTATTACGGGTTCTATCGGTGTGTTCACCCTTATTCCCAACATGAAGAACTTCTTTGATGAAAAGCTTGGTGTAACATTCGATGGGGTGAAAACAGCCGAGCATGCTGATGCCATGACCATTACAAAGCCCATGAGTGAAATGGAAAAAAGATTCATGCAGGAGTCGGTTGACAGCATCTATAAAGATTTCCTCAACTGGGTAGCCAAGGGCAGGAAGAAAGATGTTGCATTCGTAGATTCTATAGGGCAGGGAAGGATCTGGAGTGGAACAAGGGCCATTACTATCGGGCTGGTGGATCGCATCGGTGGGTTACAGGATGCCATCAATACAGCTGCAGGAATGGCGAAGCTTCACCAGTACCGCTTAAGGGAATATCCAGAGCCACAAAGTTTCCTGGAGAAGTTGCTGGGAGGAAGGCAGGAAGAAGCCACGCAGGAAGCTATCCGGAATGAAATAGGACCTGAAGCGTACAAAACCTATAAAGCGGTGCAAAGCACCATGAAGATGATGAATAAAACACAGGCAAGAATGCCTTTTGAAATCGTGCTGCCTTAAGAGAATGACTTTATGAAATACATCAAGCTCGCGCTGATCTCCTTTGTATTATTGTTCCTGCTTCTTCTAGCTATCACAGCATTTATTCCTTCAGTGGTAAGGGTATCACGCGCAGTGAACATCAGTGCAAAGCAGCAGGATATATACCCGCTTTTGTATAACCTGGACAATTGGAAAAAATGGAATGCCTTTGTTGCAGACAGTGCTTTGAAGCAACCGGTGACCAGTGAATCAAAGATCGTTGATGGAGGAACAGGCCTGGTGATACATAGAACAGGGTTCACCGATAGTACCATCAATACTTTATGGGAAAGAAAAGGAAAGGAAATCCATTCGGGTTATAACATTATCGGCGGGCAGGGAGATGTAATTGTCGTGCAGTGGTATTTCGATATCCGGTTAAAATGGTATCCCTGGGAAAAGATTTCCAGTATTGTATTTGACAAGCAATTGGGACCGTTAATGGATAAATCGCTGAATAACCTGAAAATAGAAGTGGAAAAGCAGGAATAATACCTTAAATTAAGGGTCACAAAAACTTGCATCATGAAACACCTGCTTCTCATTAGCGCAATGATATTTGCGATCACCACAATTCCCGGCATACAGAAGGCGAATGCGCAACAACAACCTGAAAGTCCCCGCATGACCGCCAAGGGCAAGGGCGTCAGCGTATCTTACGGACAACCATCCAAAAAGAACAGGAAGATCTTTGGTGAACTGGTTCCTTACGGACAGGTTTGGAGAACCGGCGCCAATGAGGCTACAGAGATCACTTTTGATACCGATGTGGATTTTGGGGGCACGGAAGTAAAGGCCGGTACTTATACATTGTTCACTATACCAGGCGAAGATGAATGGGAAGTAATTTTAAACTCTTCCAGGAAACAGTGGGGGGCATTCCAATATGATAAGATCAAGGATAAAGATGTAGTGCATGTTAAAGCTTCAACAAAGAAACTGGATGAGCCGGTAGAGAAATTTACCATGGAATTTGACGAGGACAATAACCTGCTGATGTCGTGGGATGATACCCAGGCCATGGTAAGAATGAAGACGCTTTCCAATTAAATTATTGCCAGGAATCCCTGGAAACAATGACCGGCAAATGTTTGCCGGGTTAAATTGATCAACTAATTAAAGAATGCTCCAGTTGAATGAACAGGCCCTCCGGGGCCTTTTTTTATGTACCTGTATATAATTTACTTTGCGGTGCAACGGTAAAGAAAAGGCCGGTGTCAAGCAACTAGAATATAAGGGATGGATCAACACAAGCTGGTCAAACAATGCATTAAAGGAAACCGGCAAGCCCAGAAAGCATTATATGATGCGTTTGCGTCAGGCATGCTTTCGGTTTGTTACCGGTATACCAAGTCGTGGGATGACGCAGAGGATGTGTTGCAGGAAGGATTTGTAAAAGTGTTCAGGAACCTGTCGCAATTCAAGTTTGAAGGTGAACTGGGGGGATGGATAAGAAGGATCATGGTGAATACCTCGATCAACTTTTTGAAGAAGAATGCGAAATACCAGCAGGAACTATCATTTACTGATGATGTGCTGCACCCGGTTTCAAATGAAAATCCTGAAGTGCACCTCAATGCGAAAGATCTTGCAGCACTGGTAAGACAGTTGCCAACGGGATACCAGACCATCTTCAACATGTACGCGGTGGAAGGATATTCTCACCAGGAAATAGGCCAGGTGCTGGGCATTAATGAAGGAACATCAAGGTCTCAATATTCAAGAGCAAGAAATCTTTTGATCACCTGGATCAAAAAAAACGCTGAACAGGATAAAACAAAAAGCTATGTCCGATAAAAGTTTTGAACAGTCGGTCAGGGAGAAAATGGATGAGCTTTCGTTTCATCCCTCTGACAAGGTCTGGTCGGGAGTAGAGGCTGAGCTGGATGAAGGCAGGAGAAAAAGAAGGATGCTCCTGTGGATACCTGCCGCCGCAGCAATACTGGTTGCCGTGTTGTTGACAGGCAATTTTGGATTGCTTCAACATGATAAAGTTCTATCAGGACTGGATAAAAGCGAAACAATAAAGGCAAAATCAAATGCTAGAAGTTACAAGGAGGGATCACCGGTTTCAACAGCGCCAGGTGTAGCATCGCACCAGCAACAGGCTATGAATGCAGATGAAAATGATGTAATAAATTCCCGGGAAAGATCCTCCATACATAATGTCATTACTGAAAAAGGTAGCACAGGGAAGCAAAGTGGGAATAAAAACCATTCATATGCTCAACAGGAAAGGTTTACCCAGCAAAAAAGGTATCCTCAACAGGAAAGATTAAGTGGAAGAGAAGATTTAACCTTACCAGGGAAGGTAATCAGAGAAAAAAATGTGCAGGAAAATAAAATGCTGACAAGTGAATCAACCGTTGAATATTCCCTGAAAGGTAGGCTGGTACTGGTTCCTGTTGAAATCAATATAATGACCGATGGTTTAAAAAATGCACCCGCTTATGATCAAATAAAAATAGCAGGTTCGTTAAAAAAGGAAAGGGCAAATGCCATTGCAGCAGCAAAAAAAATAATTAAGTCCCAAAAGAAATGGCGCTATTATGCTTCTACTTCATCAGGAATATCT
>JAEWIW010000312.1 GCA_023386855.1 Bacteroidota bacterium
TGTCTAAGTACTCTCATTTACACGTTCATACGCAGTTTTCCTTACTAGACGGGGCCGCATCGATACAAAACCTGTATAAGAAAGCGATCAAAGACGGCATGCCTGCTGTGGCCATCACCGATCATGGTAATATGTTCGGAGCCTTTGAATTCGTATCAGAAGCGCATAAACATAAGAACGACGATGGCACGCTTAAAGTGAAACCAATCGTTGGTTGTGAATTCTACGTGGTGAAAGATCGCACCATCAAGACCTTCACCAAGGACCAGAAAGATGAAAGATTTCACCAGGTATTGCTGGCCAAAAATGCTACCGGTTATCAAAACCTGATAAAGCTTACTTCTCTAGGGTATATCGAGGGTATGTACAGTAAATACCCGAGAATTGATAAGGAACTAATATTGAAACATCACGAAGGATTGATCGCTACTACCTGCTGTATCGGCGCTTATGTACCTCAATCCATCCTTCGCAATGGTGAAGAGGAGGCAGAAAAAGAATTCAAATGGTGGTTCGATATCTTCGGTGAAGATTACTTCATCGAGCTGCAGAGGCATAACTTAAAGGAACAGGAGATCATTAACCAAACTCTGATAAAATTCTCCAAAAAATATAATGTTCCTGTCATCGCTACCAATGACAGTCATTATACCGACCGCGATGATTATAATGCACATGATATCCTATTATGCATTAATACAGGTGAAAAGAAAAGCACACCCGGTTATGATGATTTTGTAAATGATGATACGCACCTGAAAGACCGGAGGTTCAAATTTCCTAACGACCAGTTTTATTTCAAGAGCCAACAGGAAATGAAGGAACTGTTTAAAGACATTCCTGAATCTATTGATAACACCAACATGATCGTTGATCGTGTTGATGTACTGAACCTGAAAAAAGATATCCTTCTTCCTGCCTTTCCTATTCCAAAGGAATTCCAGGTGCATGAAGACAGCAACCTGAACCAGTGGGAGTTTTTAAAACATATCACTTACCTGGGAGCCAAAGAAAGATATATTGATATAACCCCTGAAACTCAGGAGCGGATTGACTTTGAGCTGTTTACTATCAAAACCATGGGCTTTGCCGGTTACTTCCTGATCGTAAGTGATTTCATTAAGGCAGGAAGAGAGATGGGCGTATTTGTAGGTCCTGGTCGTGGTTCAGCAGCAGGTAGCGTAGTGGCTTATTGCATCGGCATCACCAATATCGATCCAATAAAATATAACCTGCTGTTCGAGCGATTCCTGAACCCGGATCGTAAGTCAATGCCCGATATAGATACCGACTTTGATGATGAAGGAAGACAGCGTGTGATTGATTACGTGGTGAAGAAGTATGGCAAGAACCAGGTGGCGCAGATCGTTACCTATGGTACCATGGCGGCCAAATCGAGCATCAAGGATGTGGCCAGGGTAATGGACCTACCCCTTGCCGAATCCAATGCCATTGCCAAGCTTGTTCCTGACAGGCCGGGCATTTCTCTTAACCGTGTATTGCATGCTCCCCTCACTGCAAAGGAAGGTGAGAAATCGCTTGAAGAAAAAGAAGGTATCAGCTCCGACGATATGGAGTCGGTTAAAAAGATCCGTGAATTATACAATGGTAATAACCTGGATGCCGAAGTATTGAGGCAGGCAGAAAAACTTGAAGGCTCTGTACGTAATACGGGTATTCATGCCGCGGGAATCATCATTGCACCAAGAGATCTTACTGAACTGATCCCGGTTTGCACTGCAAAAGATTCTGACCTCTGGGTTACACAGATCGAGGGTAGCATCATTGAAGATGCCGGTGTTATCAAGATGGACTTCCTGGGATTGAAAACACTTTCCATTATCAAGAATGCCCTTGAAATGATAAGGCAGAATCATGGAGTGGAAATAGAGATCGACAACATCCCGCTCGATGATGCTGCAACATTCGAATTATACCAGCGCGCCGACACCATTGGTACTTTCCAGTTTGAAAGTCCTGGTATGCAAAAATACCTTCGCGACCTCAAGCCGGATAAATTCGATGACCTCATTGCAATGAACGCATTGTACCGCCCCGGTCCTATCGCGTATATCCCCAACTATATCGATCGCAAACATGGCCGCGAAGCTATCTCCTACGACCTTCCTGAAATGGAAGAATACCTTAAGGATACTTATGGTATTACCGTGTACCAGGAGCAGGTGATGCTGCTGGCTCAAAAGCTTGGCGGTTTCAGCAAGGGTGATGCCGACGTACTTCGTAAGGCGATGGGTAAAAAGCAAAAAGCGGTGCTTGATAAAATGAAAGCCCAGTTCGTAAATGGAGCAGTGGCAAAAGGCCATCCTGCCGACAAGCTGGAAAAGATCTGGGCCGACTGGGAAGCATTTGCGCAATATGCCTTCAACAAATCGCACTCTACCTGTTATGCCTTCGTGGCTTACCAGACTGCTTATTTAAAAGCGCATTACCAGGCCGAATATATGGCAGCGGTATTGAATAACGCGGGTAGCATCGATAAGATCACTTTCTTCATGGAAGAATGCAAGCGTATCGGAAGAGTGGTACTTGGTCCGGATATCAATGAATCAAAAAAAGGGTTTGCTGTAAACAATAAAGGTGAGATCAGGTTTGGCCTTGGCGGATTAAAAGGAGTTGGTGAAGCAGCGGTGGAAAGCATTATTGAAGAAAGAGAATTGAACGGGCCTTTTGAATCCATCTTTGATTTGGTGAAGAGAACCAACCAGCGAACCGTAAATAAAAAGACACTGGAAAGTCTTGCCTACGCAGGAGCTTTCGATTGTTTCCCGGAACTGCATCGCGCACAATACTTTTTCACTCCCCCCGGCGAAACCATCAATAACCTGGAAAAAATTATCAGGTTTGGTAACCAATTCCAGTTAAATGCTACAGGGTCATCCAATACCCTTTTCGGGGCTATGGAAATGCCATCGGTGGTACCACCGAAAATAGCGCCCTGTGAGCCCTGGTCATTGACCGAAAAACTGGACTACGAAAAACAGGTTACCGGTATGTTCATGAGTGGCCACCCCCTCGATCATTTTCGTTTTGAGATCAAGCACTATGGCATCACCAATATTGGAGAATACAACGAAATCAAGGATGCACTTGGACAAACTGCGCAACCTGGCAGGGTTTTAAAACTCGCAGGACTGGTTGTTGATGCGCAGCACAGGGTAACCAAAACCGGGCGACAATTTGGTTCCTTTATCATGGAAGATTATACCGGGAAGGCCGAATTCACGCTTTGGTCCGACGATTACCTGAAGTTTTCAAATTACCTGGAAAAAGGCCGGAACCTTTTCCTGATGGGACAGTTCAGGCTTCGGTTCAACCAGAACTATGAATTCAAGATCGATAAGATCATACTGCTGGAAAGCATTAAGCAGATCATGACCAGGCAATTGGTGATTGACCTGGAGGCCAGGTCACTGACAGAGGAATTCATCAGTTTTTTCGAGAACAATATCAAAAGCCACCCGGGAAGATCCGGGTTGAAATTCAACGTAGTGGACCGGAAACTAAATCTTCGCTCCACGTTTTATTCGCTGGAAACGGGCTTTGAAATGAATGATGAAATGTCAAACTGGCTGTATGACCGCCAGGACCTGGATGTCCAGGTTATACTTTAACAGGGGTTAAGGCTACCCGTTAACAAAGAAAACTGACAGGGAGATGCTCATACACCAAATGGTCGTAAATTTGCTCTCTTGAAATTTTAAAATCAAATTTTAAATACACAATTATGGCTGTTGAATTCACCGATGCAAATTTCCAGGAAAAGGTATTGTCATCAGATAAATTAACCGTTATTGATTTCTGGGCAGAGTGGTGTGGCCCCTGCCGTGCCATCGGGCCGGTTATTGAAGAACTTTCCAAAGAATATAACGGAAAGGTGAATATCGGGAAAGTAAATGTTGATCATAACCCACAATTATCCATCAATTACGGCATTACTTCCATCCCTGCCATCCTGTTTATTAAAGGTGGTGAAGTGGTGGACAAACTGGTAGGTGCCCAACCAAAGTCGAACTTCGTCAAGAAGATCGAAGCGCATCTCAGTTAAGTTAACTAACAGGTCAGGGGTTCGGAGCTTTCTTCGGACCCTTTTTCATACATATATCTACCTAATTGCCTTTCTGCAACAAGTCTTCTTCATTTGGGTACTCAGGATTGACTTATCTTTCCGCCTCTTTTCAAAAAAATATCTGGCATAATGTCTTCAACCGTTGAAAACCTGCTCAGAGGTGCATTGGGAATGTTCTTCCTGGTCTTAGTTTGTTTCCTTCTAAGCAACAATAAACGCGCGATCAACTGGAAACTAGTGGTGATCGGTATTGTAGCGCAGGTGACTTTTGCATTGGGGGTGTTAAAAGTGAATTTCATCAAGATCATCTTTTCATGGCTGTCACGCCAGTTCGTTGAGC
>JAEWIW010000338.1 GCA_023386855.1 Bacteroidota bacterium
TTGTATCAGCGACTGGTCTTCCATTGTTGCGATCACCTGTCCTTTTTTAACCTGCATGCCAGGCAATAAGGATGTTGAACGTAAAAATGCCGCCATGGGAAAACTGACAGATACAAGATTTTGTGGAGGTACATCAATTACACCATTTACTTTGAGGGTTTCATCAACGGTTTGTTGTGTAATTTTTCCCAATTTAATGGATGCGTTATCCATTTCAGTTTTCGTTAAACTGATCATATCCTGTTGTACCGGCTTTTCCGATTGAACAGCGGGAACAGGTTTACCTTCTTCTTTGCAGGCAGAAATAAAAAGCATTAATAAAAAATATAGGAAGTATTTCATGTTTAGTGGTTTTCGGGTAAATAATACTGGAGATGAATAAGTGACTGGTTATAGTTCCGAATGGCATCAATACCATTTAACCTGATATTTAGCGCCTGGTTGATCAGCATCGACCATTGCAGGTAATCAATGGCTCCTTTATCCAGTGAAAGACTGGCTTGTGAAATAATGAGATCGGCATATTCCCTGCCCTGCTGCTGGTAATATTTCACCATGGATGACCATTTCAGGTATTCCTTCATCCACCTGTCAACTTCAGCCCTAATGTTTGCAGCCACATGACTGGCTTTTATTTTCATAGCTTCCTCATGCGCTTTTGCCGCATTCACTCTTGCTTTTGATGCCCTGGCAAATATTGGAATATTTATAGTTCCCTGTACGATATGAAAGCGGGTGGAGCCACTATAATATTTTTCTGAATTATTGTTGGTCGACTGCCAACCGATGATCGATTGATTAGCATACCCGAGGTTAAAATCGGGTAAAAGCCTGTTTCTTTCCAGCCCAACATCTGCTGAAGCGATTCTCCATTGTTCATTTGCCATCTTCACTTCAGGATGCTGGTCAATTAATGAGGTATCCATGATAGCGGAGATTTCCATCGCTGGATGTTCGTACACCGGGATAACATTCACATCTTCGTTAATTAGAACCTTAAGAATGCGCTGTTCTATTTCAATATCGGTTTCTACCTGTTGTATTAAAAGCCTGTGCTGCTGGAGTTGAGAACCTGCGCTGGCCTTCTCAAGCAAAACCGTTTCACCGGCCTGTAGCCTGATATCCGCTCTATCTGCAAAGGATGAATAAAGAGAATCAAGCTGCTGAAGCAGTTTTTTTCTTTCCAATAAATCTACCAGGCTGATGAATGCATTTTTCAGGTCAAGTGTTAATTGTTTTTCTGTCAATACTAACTGGGCCTGTTCTGCAGATAGCCCGGCATCATACCAGGCTGCCTGCCTTTTGTACACTACCGGCATGGAAAAGCCCTGTGTTAGCTGGAACCTGGTATCGTTTTGCATGCTGTTGATATTTCCATACTCTGCCGCAAGCGATGTTTTAGGAAGGTCCACAGCGGCTTTTTTTATTTTCTCCCAGTACACAACCTGGCTGGCACCGGATCTTAACAACAGGTTTTGTAGTCTTGCTTTTTGAACCAGTTCATCAAGTGTAAAATTCTCCGTTTGTGCATGCAGGTTAGTAACCATGCCGGCCATCATAAGCACCAGGATCAAGGTTGCCTTGACGCGTACTTTTTTCAATCTTACTTTATTAAAAGCAGCATACAATACAGGAAGCAGCAACAGTGTAAGTGCAGTGGCAGTGACCAGTCCGCCGATCACTACTGTTGCCAGCGGTCTTTGCACCTCGGCCCCTGCCCCGTTGCTTAATGCCATGGGAAGAAAGCCCAGGGAAGCCACTGCGGCAGTCATCAATACAGGTCTTAACCGCATTCTTGTTCCTTCCATAATGATCTCATTCATATTTCCGAAATTGGAATGCCTTAGCCTGTTGAATTCGGAGATCAGTACAATACCATTTAATACGGCCACGCCAAAAAGTGCAATGAAACCGATCCCAGCTGAAATACTGAAGGGCATTCCCCTGATCCATAGTGCAAGTATACCACCGATGGCAGAAAGCGGTATAGCAGAGAACACCAGCAATCCATGTTTAAATGATCCGAATGCAAAATACAGCATGAAAAAGATCAGGAGTAGTGCAAGAGGAACAGCGATGGACAAACGATTTCTTGCCTGGACAAGGTTTTCAAACTGGCCACCATAGGTTACATAATAACCGGGACTTAATTTTAATTGGGCATCAACTTTATCCTGCAGCTCTTCAACGATGGTTTGTACATCACGACCTCTTACATTAAAGCCCACAACAATCCTTCTTTTTGCATCTTCCCTTTGTATCTGGTTAGGACCTTCCCTGATGGCTACTTCCGCCACCTGGGAAAGGGGAACCTGCATCCCTGTGGGTGTAGGAATCAGCAACTGCTGGATATCTTCAAGAGAAGTTCTCAATTGGCCTTCAATGCGCACAACAATATCAAACCTTCTTTCATTTTCATACACTTTACCAGAAGGCTGACCGGCAAATGCCGCGCTTACCACGTTATTCACATCATGTATATTTAATTTGTACATGGCAAGCGCATCACGATTATAACTCACCACAATCTGTGGCAAACCGGTAACCGTTTCTTTATAAAGGTCTGTTGCGCCTTCAACCG
>JAEWIW010000342.1 GCA_023386855.1 Bacteroidota bacterium
GTTCTGCAGGGAGAGGTGTAATGGTCTCTTCTTCCACTGGTGGCATGTCCATTTCGTGGGCAGGAACTTCAGGTTCTTCCGGCTGAAGTCCAAGCGCTGTTTCAGCTTCGGGTTCATCCGGATCATCAGGAAAATTGATATGAGGGAAGGGCTCCTTTTCTACCAACTGGAAACCCTGGTCGGCCCGGGGCTCTGGATTTGGCATGATCACCACCGGCCCTGATGCGCCTTTTAAATTATTACCTTTCCTTCCATTGGCACCAGTACTTTGAATCGCTTCTTCTTCTTTTTCCCCGGTCTCCGCCTCATTCACTGGTTGTTCTGTAACAGGTGAAACATAGGCAGGTGCTTTTTTCCTCCTATCAGGAATTTCAAATACCGGGTTAAACCTCCAGATAAAATAAGCAAAGCCAGTTACAGTCAATAATGCTGCTGTTCCAAGCCATCCCAGGAAACGGGTAAGCCAGCCATTGCTCATATCTCCGAAAGCACCACCCCAGGGAAATTCATTGCCTGAGAAAATAAAGGAAGCCGTTACACTGAAGAACAGCAACCCTACAATTAGATAACGGATATTTCTCCAGATCGAAAAGATCTTCCTTCCTGCAAGACCATTGATTCCTAGCACGAAAAAAAGGGTACAAAAAAGATAGGAAGCGATCCCGAAGCCATTGTAAAAAAACTGGTGCGAAATATATGCGCCAAGATTACCCAACAGGTTCTCTGTTTTTACTTCAGTGGAAGGAAGTAATATGGATGCGCCATTGAATACTTTGTCCTGGTCGTGCCGCCAGGTAAAAAGGTAAGAAGTAAAAGCTATAAACAACAGCAGGCAGACCAGCAGAGAAATTGTTCCCCCGATCTTATGCGTCCTTTCATCCTTCACAATTTCCTTCACGGTAACCTGCTCCTCTTTTTCTGGCTTCAATTGCTCGGGATCAGGCTTCGCTTTTTTAGGGGATTTTAAACGGTTGGCCATTTTGCAAAATTAGGGATTGTGTTTAAGGAATTGCTGATTCACTGCGGCTAATGCCTAAAACCATGAGCAGCCACCCGGTAAGGAACATCAATCCACCAATGGGAGTGATGATGCCAATACCACTCATTCCTACAACCCCCTGGGCTTTAAAAAATGTGAGCAGGTAGAGTGATCCTGAAAAAAGGATTATCCCCGCAAGGAAAAAATAACCTGCATAGAGGATCTTCTTATTGGGAAAATGATGGAATAGAATTCCTGTGATCAATATCGCTATGGCATGATATACCTGGTAACGCACTCCTGTATCAAATACAGCTACGGATTCAGGCTCAACCAGTTTTTTCAGTCCATGTGCACCAAAAGCACCAAGTGCAACCGCCAGTAAAGCCGTTATTGCACCTGTTCTTAATAATCCCTTATGCATGTAATATGGTTTGTATGAAATGGGATGGAGACATATTGCTTTCATTATCGATTACAACATTTGCCTGTTCATAATACATCCTTCTTTCATTTAGTTTTCGTACGATATAATTTTTGAGATCCGCATCACTGATATCACGGATCAGCGGGCGTTCTTTTCTACCCTGCAGTAAACGTTGTAATAACACATCAACGTGTGTGTTCAGCCAAACAACGATCCCTTTTTTTTTCATCGTGCTGATATTGTTGAAAAAACAGGGTGTTCCTCCACCCACCGACAACACCATGGAATTGTTTTCATCGATGACCTGTTCAAGCAGGTCTCTTTCTGTTACCCTGAAAAATTCTTCTCCTGATTCCGCAAAAACCTGTGTTATGGTTTTACCGGTAGTGGATTCTATTTTTTCATCAAGGTCCATAAAAGGGATCTTCAGCAAAGCCGCAAGCTGCTTTCCCCAGTGGGTTTTACCACTTCCCATAAATCCTATCAGGAATATTCTCATGTGATCGTTTTAGCCGGCGAATGCATTGATACCTGTTACATCCATACCCGTGATCAGCAAATGTATATCATGTGTTCCTTCATAGGTGATCACGCTTTCCAGGTTCATCATATGACGCATTATAGAGAACTCACCGGTGATGCCCATTCCACCCAGCATTTGCCTTGCATCCCTGGCGATATTTGTGGCGATCTCGCACCCATTTCTTTTAGCCATGGAAACCTGTTGTGGTGTTGCCCTGTGTTCATCCATCAAAACGGCAAGGCGCCAGTTCATCAGTTGCGCTTTGGTAATTTCAGTGATCATCTCTGCAAGTTTTTTTTGCTGCAATTGAAAACCTGCAATCGGCCTTCCAAACTGTAGCCTTTCCTTACTATACCTTAGTGCGGTATCATAACAATCCATGGCAGCTCCTACGGAACCCCAGGCAATACCAAATCTTGCACGCGTCAAACAGCTTAAGGGACCACGCATGCCTTTCACATTTGGAAGAATATTTTCTTTAGGAACTTTTACATTATCGAACACCAGTTCACCGGTTGCACTGGCCCGAAGACTCCATTTACCATGGGTGGTTGGCGTTGTAAATCCCTCCATTCCTCTTTCAAGTATCAAACCATGTACTTCACCGGATTCATTCTTTGCCCATACCACCGCAACCTCTGCAAAGGGAGCATTACTGATCCACATCTTCGCCCCGTTAAGAATGACATGATCACCCGCATCACGGAAATTGCTTACCATTCCTGCAGGATTAGAACCATGGTCTGGTTCGGTCAATCCAAAACATCCCAGCCATTCACCAGATGCTAGCTTAGGCAGGTATTTTCTTTTCTGTTCTTCACTTCCATATTCATTGATTGGGAACATCACCAGTGAACCCTGTACCGATGCAGTGGATCTTATACCACTGTCGCCTCTTTCAAGCTCCTGCATCATCAACCCATAACTGAGGTAATCCAACCCTCCTCCTCCATATTCAGCAGGTATAGTTGGACCAAAACACCCCAGCTCACCAAGCTGTTTCACTACCTGCTGTGGGAACGCTGCTTTCTGTGCATATTCTTCAATGATGGGCGAGATCTCTTTTTTTACATAAGTTCTCACGGTATCCCTTATCATCTTGTGTTCTTCAGTGAGAAGGTCGTCCAGAAAAAAATAATCCGGGCTGGCGAACTGGTCTTTTCCTGCGGTCATATGGTTACATTTTGCTCAAATGTAAAGGAAGGGAAATAGAGTACAAAGTCGGTTTGACAGTAAGAAGTCTTTTATTTAAATTGTAATAAAACACATATGTACCGCTTTATCCTAATAATGCTTATTTCTGTGCTTCCATCGGTGATCATGGCACAGGATAACAATGCAAACAAAGCCCCGGCAGTACAGATGAAACAATATTTTTTCGTGATGCTCAGTACAGGCAACAACAGGACTCAGGATTCTGTTACTGCTGCCAACATTCAACGGGGACATATGGATAATATCGCCCGGCTGGCCAATGAAGGCAAGCTAATTGTTGCAGGTCCCTTTGGGGATGACGGCAAATGGCGTGGCATATTCATTTTCGACAGTCCTTCCCAGGAGGAAGTGGAACAGCTTCTTAAAACGGACCCTGCAATCAGTTCCGGGAGATTGTCGTATGAAATTCATCCCTGGTGGACAGCGAAAAACTGCGTATTCAAATAATATTATTCAAATAGTAATGCCTAATAATTTTGGCGCCTGTAACCAGGTTAGAATGCTGGTAAAAATCCTGGCGCCTGCCATCAACTGAATGAACTGAAAGCCTATGCGTTAAAGGTATAGCGCCATTTCATTCCTGTAAGCCTTAGCCACATCAGCAGCAACTTCGGCAAAGTCTTCCTTGCCCGAGGCGAAAAGGATGGCCCTGCTGGCATTAACGAGGATTCCGCAATCGCTGTTCATGGCTTTCCTTGAAATTTCTTCAAGACTTCCTCCCTGTGCACCCACACCTGGAACAAGATAGAAATGTTGCGGGGTGATTTCCCTGATCTTTTCAAACCATTCAGGCCTCGTAGCGCCAACAACAAACATCAGGTTTGATGGATTACCCCATGAAGAAGCTGTTTTTAAAACCTTTTCATATAATAACCCATCACCTGCCTGCTGCAATTCAAAATCATTTGCACCCTGGTTTGAAGTTAGTCCAAGCAGTATGGTCCATTTGTTTTCATATTCAAGAAATGGTCTTACACTATCGGAGCCCATGTAGGGTGCTACTGTAACGGCATCAAAGGATAGCGTTTCAAAAAATGCTTTTGCGTATTGAGAAGAAGTATTACCGATATCGCCGCGCTTGGCATCAGCAATTTTAAAATGGGTTGACGGGATATAGTTGACCGTTTTTTCCATGGTCTCCCATCCGCTGGTTCCATTGGCTTCATAGAATGCAGTGTTGATCTTATAGGAAACACAGTACTCTTTAGTTGCATCAATGATCTGCTTATTGAATTCAAATACAGGATCTTTTTGTCCTTTTAAATGCGGAGGTATTTTACTGATATCTGAATCAAGGCCTACACATAAATAGGATCCCTTCAGCCTGATCTGCTCAATGATTTGTTCCCTGGTCATAAAACAAAGATAGTGTTCTATAAAAATTCCAGGCTTCTTCGTAAGTATTATATAAAGGAACAGGTGCAATCCTTATCACATTCGGTTCGCGCCAGTCGCAGAAAAATCCTTTTTCTTTAAGGAAGTCATATACTTCTTTTCCCCTGTCCAGAATTAAAAGAGAAAACTGCGATCCCCTTTCCCCCGGTGAAGCAGGAGTGATCAGTTTAATGGCTCCGCCGGTATGCTTATCCAGGTCTTCAAGCAGCCAGAGCATGTAATTACTTAACAGTTTACTTTTTTCAAAAAGCATTGGCATTCCTGCCTGATCAAAAATTTTCAATGATGCTTCAAGGGCGGCATACAGCAGTATGGGCGGAGTACTTAACTGCCATCCTTCAGCGGATTGCACCGGTTCGAAACCTTGCTCCATCAAAAATCTTTTCGATTTATTATGCCCCCACCATCCACCAAGCCGGTTAATGGATTTATCCTCATGGTAACGTTCATGGATAAACGCAGTTCCTACTGCACCCGGACCACCATTTAAATATTTATAATTGCACCAGCAGGCAAAATCCACGTTCCAGTCGTGCAACTGCAGCGGAACATTTCCCGCAGCATGAGCGAGATCGAAACCTGCTTTTGCTCCTGCTTTATGTGCTTCCGAAGTGATCGCTTCCATATCAAGCACCTGCCCGGTGTAATAGTTCAGTCCTCCAAGAAATACCATAGCGAGTTCATCCGCATTCTTCCTGATCATTTCAATAATTGAATTCATTTCCATCAATTGTGTTGAAGGATCAGAAGGAATTTCAATTAATATATCGGAAGGATCTTCTCCAAGAAAACGAAGCATGCTTTCCAGCATATACTGGTCGCTGGGGAAGGCTTTTTTTTCGACAAGAATCTTTTTTCTTCTACCCTTCAGCTGGTAAAAACTTACCATCATCAGGTGAAGGTTCACAGTCAGCTGGTTCATGATAGTGATCTCCGAAGGTTTTGCACCTGCAACAGGTGCCATCATGGCTGCAAGGCGATCATGCAATATCATCCATGGTTCATCCCCTTCAAAAAAACCTTCCACTCCAAGTGAAGCCCATTGGTCAAGGATTTTTTCCAGTGAAGCCTTACAGGAATGGGGTTGTAAGCCCAGGGAGTTGCCAAGAAAATAAGTTTTGTAACTGCCATCAGCGTTTTTTGGTATGATGAATGAATTCCTGAATTCCTTTAAAGGATCCTGCTCGTCGAGTGAACGTGCAAAATCAAGGCTGCTGTTGAAGTTCATGGCGGGAAGTTATGGCAAAGCAATGGCCCTTAAAGGGCCATGAATATTAAGCAATCATTTATATAGAACCTGTTCTTCCTCCATCTACAGGAATGCTGGTGCCGGTAATATAGGAAGCAGCGGGTGATGCAAGGAAAACCGCGGTGGCAGCGAGTTCTGCCGGTTGTCCAAACCGATGAAGTGGTATATCGGAAACCATTTCTTTAATGATCTCTTCTTCTTGCACCCCCCGTTTTTCAGCATTAAAATGCACCAGGCTTTCCAGTCTGCCGGTTTCGGTATAACCTGGGAGTATATTGTTGACCGTTATATTGAATTCACCGAGTTCATACGACATGGTCTTGGCCCATGAAGCCACTGCACCACGAATGGTATTGGATACACCAAGATTACGAAGGGGGATCTTTACCGAAGTAGAAATGATATTGATGATCCTTCCATAACCTGCAGCTTTCATGCAGGGTACAACCGCCTTGGTAAGAATATGGTTGCAGACCAGGTGCTGGTTGAAAGCGGCGATAAAGTCCTCTTCTGAAGCTTCCATAATGGGACCCGCGGGAGGCCCGCCGGTATTGTTGACAAGGATCTGCACCGGCGTTTCCTTGCATATTTCGGCAATCACTTCCTTTACTTTCATGGGTTGGTTGAAATCGGCCACCCTGAAGCTATGCTGTTGCTGGAAGGGCGTGTCAAGATTTTCCACTACCTCTCTCATGACGCCTTCGTTGCGCGCCAGCAGTATCACGGTAGCACCCTGTGAGGCGAATCCACGCGCAATAGCCAGCCCTATTCCCTGCGAACTCCCTGCTACTACGGCTATTTTTCCTTTTAATGATGTATCCATGTATTTGAATTAATCTACAATATTGGCCACCTGCTCTTCAACGAAATTAGCATTGAGCATGGATACGCTCCTTGCAACATTTCCGGCAAATTCCTCGAAAGCATTGCGGCTGATATTATCATCCCCGATCATGATGGGAACGCCAATATCACCGCCTTCCCTTATCG
>JAEWIW010000407.1 GCA_023386855.1 Bacteroidota bacterium
CCTGTACAATAGGGTCCAGGCCCACCCTGAATTCCTGGAACCGGTTTCAGTAGAAGTATTCACTGCTCATAAAGCACTGGTGGAGGAAATCATGAATACGGTTTTCCCCCTTACTTTCTCTGAAAAAGAAGATGTATATGCCGTTACATGCCCCTTCTCTACTGAAGTAGTTTATAGCTCATCGGCATTTAAAAAGCAGTTCCTTCCAAACGGCGAGCTTCGGTTATCCGTGCCCGTTAGTGGAGAAGAAAACCTTGATATCAAGATAAAGGCTGCGGCATGCCAGATGGTGCTGGCACAGCACTACGACTTGCATCTTAAAGGGGAAATCAAGCCGGTGTTTGTATTTCCAAATGCCAAAACCGGCCTGAACCAGTATTATGAATTCGAGATCAACAATAAT
This sequence comes from Bacteroidota bacterium, assembly GCA_023386855.1. Lineage (GTDB taxonomy): Bacteria > Bacteroidota > Bacteroidia > Chitinophagales > Chitinophagaceae > Flavitalea. The sequence continues at coordinate 404 of JAEWIW010000407.1, forward strand.
CTTGTAGAGGCAATATACACAGGAGAAAAAGGCGGGTTGCCTGCCATGCCTGAGATGGAAATTCATAAATTATCGGACCTGGTAAACAGGCCGGAGCTGATGGAATGGATACCCCTTAACCAGTTCAGGTTTGAAGGTGTCAGCATCATGCAGATCACTGAAGTAACTGAAAAATCAGTAGTAAATAATATCAAGAATATATTATTGAATCTTCAAACCTTTTCAGAAGCTACTATCTATGAATCATTGCAGTCGCAGGTTGAAGATCTTGCCGGTGTACCAGGACTCGCAATAGGAGTAACGCCTTTTTTTAAAATAGGCGACAGGCCTGTGTTCCCGGTATTGGGTGAAAGGCAGAGCTTGCTCATGCGGGGAGATAATGATGCGGATAAAAACCAGGTTGCAAACAATATCCAGTCATTATTTTCTAAGAAAGATAAAACGTTTTTAATAGAATCTATTTCAGAGGAAGATCTCCGGCAGTACGGTTTTTTATCACCATTGAAGGAAGAAGGATATTGTTGCCTTGCAATCTTTCCTATTCGTCATAATGAACGACTGCTTGGTATACTTGAAGTGGCAAGCCGAAAAGAAAAAACCTTGCAGTCGGGGGTCATGAATAAAATTGAAGCAGCTATCCCCCTGTTTGAACTGGCATTGAAAAAGATCTCCGATAACCTTGAAGCGCAGGTAGATAAAGTGATAAAGGAACAATTTACAGCCATACAACCCGCTGTGGAATGGAGTTTTATTGATGCAGCAGTTGATTATATCCTTCGACAGCAGCAGGAAGAAGAGGCCCGGATCAAACCAATTGTTTTTAATGATGTTTATCCATTATACGGGGCAGTGGATATCCGGAACTCTACCGTTGAAAGGAACAATGCGATCCAGGAAGACTTGTTGGAGCAACTGGAAATGGTTTCTTCGATCATTACCAGGGCCTGTGGAATACGTTATTTTCCTATCCTGCAGGAGATTGATTTTAAAGTGAAAAAATATATTCATGCTGCAAGGAATATTATTCTTTCAGATGAAGAAATGTCGATCAATAGATTCCTGACACAGGATATTATACAATTGTTTCAGCATTTGCAGAATGAATATCCTGAACTTAAGGACTCTATCCAGGAATATTTCAGCATGATGGATCCTAATATCAACATGCTGTATAAAAATCGTAAGCAGTTTGATGAAAGCATTGGCCTGGTAAACCGGGTAGTGGCCAAGCTGATCGACCATGAACAGTTCAAGGCCCAGGAAATGTACCCTCATTATTTTGAGCGTTTTGTGACTGATGGAGTGGATTTCAATATTTATGTAGGGCATTCATTGTGTCCTGAAAAAGAATTCAATACATTTTATTTGCGTAACCTGAAATTGTGGCAATTGTCGACCCTGGCAAAAGCGGCCCAGGTATCAGCCAAACTGGAAAACAACCTATCGGTAAAATTGCAGACCACCCAACTTATCCTTGCGCACCGGAACCCTATATCTATCAGTTTCCGTCATGCCGAAAGAAAGTTTGATGTTGATGGCGCCTATAATATCCGTTACGAGATCATCAAGAAGAGAATCGATAAAGTGAGAGTCAAGGATACCAATGACAGGCTCACTCAACCAGGAACCATTTCCATAGTGTACTCCCAACTTCCTGAGGCGGATGAGTACCTGGAATATATTGATTACTTCATCAATGAAGGGGTGCTTAAGGGTGAGGTGGAACGATTTGATCTTGAAGAGCTCCAGGGAGTAAGTGGGTTGAAAGCCCTGAGAATTGGTATTGTGCTGGATCAGCCTGCGGTGGAGAAGGATGGGAAGAAGGCTGTTGCAGCGAAAAAGCAGTAGCAAAAAACAGGGCCGAGGGTCGGCGGACGGGGACCCGCGACTAGCAAAAGCTAGTGTGCCAGTTATTAGTGACCAGTGAATAGTGGAACTCTTATGAGGTATGCAACCAGGCAAGACCCCTGGCGATCTCCTTAAAACATACTTATAAAGTGATGGAGTAAAGTGTAAAACCTTACTCCATTTTTTTTAGAAATCTTTTGTTAGTGAATTACCGGTTCTTTTGAAGCTTATCCTTGGCCGTACAACGGACCTGCGACCCTTGGGACGGCCGATCGAGCACCCGGTCCCCGGTCCTTTAAGGGTTCACTAAAACTGGAACCCTAAACTCAACCCAGGCATACCGCCATCCTTTGACCTGGCATAATATGCTGTTGCAACGATCTTATTGGCAGGAGCCAGCCAGATGCCTGCACCATAACCTGTATGCCATTGGTTCGAATGTTCATTCTTATACCATACTCTTCCTACATCATGGAAGGCCAGCAACCCAAAGGAGCCAGGAAGTAAATAGGTCCTGAATTCTGCTAACCGGTAGCGGATATCCACGTTATTGTATAGCATCTTATCTCCTGCAAAACGGAATTTGCGGTAACCTCTTAAATTCTCAGTTCCACTGAGGTATTGGGCCTGGTAATATTCATAATCACCAAAGGTAATTCCTCCGCCAAACCTCAATGCGATCACCAATTTTGCTGGCCTGTTCGAACTGATATAAATCGACATATCAGAATTGAACCTTGAATAATTGTTGCTGGTTTTTGACAAACCGAAATTAGTCTCAAAACTGTTCTTCCACCTTACACCCCTGCTGGGAATCCATGCATCATTCCTATTGTCGATATCCAATACAAGCTTAGGTCCGACATAGGTCTTGGGATTTGCCAGCAACGCTGTATCCAGGCCTTCGAAACTTCTTTCCTGGGTTATCTTTCCCCTGTTATATTCTGCCTTGTAATTAAAGTACTGGAAGTTACCACCATAAGAAAAAGTAACATCAGGAGTAACCTGTCTTCTCAACAATGCATCGAACTGGATATGATCAAACCTTGTTCTAAAATAATTGATGCTTACATCATCTTCATTATCATAATCGGTTTCATTGCCAAAGCCAAAGAAATTAATCGTATTCCTGGGAAGCCTTAATTCGCCATCCAGTACAAGATCCTGGCTGCCCCATGCATCGATCATCTGAAGGTTATATTTGAACATGAAGGCCTTTGTAGCCAAAGCATGATGTGCAGAGATCTGCTGCTGAACTTTAAATGGCTCTTTCCTGAAACCATGTTCCCTATGCAATAATGCAAGCCCGAGGTAGATACCGTCGTCACGGTTATATTCAACCGAAAGTGATGGCTTCAGCATATCGTACTGAAATGCACGACGGCTGTACCTGTTCACATAAATCGAATTGGAACTCCTGTTGCGAAGAGCCCCTTCGCCGGTAATGATATTTTCTTCGGGTTTAAAATCATAGTACAGGGTTTTGGTTCTTGCAGCATCACTGTTATTTGCAAAATAATCCTTATCCCTTCCTCCAATGATGCGCACTTTAATGTTACCACTGTTGCCATCCATTACTATACTGTCTTCACCAGCCATGGCATAGATTCTGATCTCCTTGGTTTCATTTTGCAAAAAGCGTCTTGAATACAATTGTCTTGATGTATCGCCTTCCTTGTTGATCTTGAAAATGTTCACATCAACATCACCATTATCAAGCCTTGTAACATGAATGAATTCGCGTTTGTCGGAAGTGGCGATATCCACTTCCCTGGCAAGAAAACGATAGTATTCCATCATCTCATCCTTGAAATATTTTCTTCTTTCTTTCAATGTATTGATGATATCAGGAGCAGAGAAGGCATATATTTCTTTGGGTTGTTGTGCCAGTGCTTTTTTAATGACATCATCGGTCATTTCAGATAATAAGGTATCGGCCATATTGCTCCAGTCCTCAGCTGAAGGCAGGTTCAGGAAGGTTCGATCAAAAAATCTTGCATTAAAATTGAAAGTGCGAATATCTCTTGCTTTTGCGCGGAAACCCTGGAACTTGGGTATCCGGTATCGCTTACTGACCTGTTTTGGAATGAATCCCATGTTCACGAAGAATGCCTGGTCACGGTCGCGTGGGATCGGAAAATAAGTTCTTCTTTCCCCTGTATCATTGGTGCCCCATCTCCACTGGTCTTCATGACGGTCAAAGTCCATGATGAACATATCAAGCATTCTTGCTTTCAATACTTTCATCTGGTCAACACTGTTATCATGATCATCCTGCATTTTACCAATCATCTTTTCAGTACTGATATTCTTTTCAAATCCACCCGGTTCATGCATTTCGAATATGGCAAGACTGTTCTTGAAAATATCACGATAGTATCCAAGCCTTGGATCATCAGGGATATAGACCAGTCGCGGCTGAGGGGCCGCAATGCCTGCCTTGTTGGTAAATACAGGAATTGATAAAGCGGCATACGGATAGGAAGCAGATATGCCATCAACCACTGCGTCTTTTACAAATGTTTCCCTGAAATCTTCGGGCAATGTGTTGTCGGGGAATTTTTTTACACTTCTCAAAACGTATTCTTCTCCATCCTTGTCTTCCAGTCGGAGTGATTTGGTTTGCATACCACCGCCCATCTTGGTGATCTTCAACCCGCCTTTCTCTTTCCCGATATCAAATACTTCCACTTTTACCGGCGTAGTCCATTCTTCACGGTAATTATCTCCCAATAGCCAGCGTTTGAATTTGTTGGCTTTAAGATCCTTGTTTCCAATCGCAGTTACTGAATCAGGAAACTTCTTTACTTCATATACTTTAGGTTGATGGATAGTTGTATCTACTGCGGGCAGTCCAATTGCAAAGATGGGAACAGTAGCCGTATCATTTTGTGAAGAAAAAAATTTGAACCTTACTCCACCGGTCTTTAATACTTCCAGTACTCCGAAACCGGTTTGGTTAGCACCAAATACCAGGTTTTCGCCCTGTGCAAAATCCGATTGTTTTGATCCTGCACCACTGACCACGTAATATTGTTCTGCTTTATTGATGAACTGTAAGTTGTGTTCATGACCTGCAACCCTTATACAGTAAGGATGTTCATTAAGAATACTGTCGACCGACTGGCTAAAGTTTTTATAGATGGGATGACGGATATCCTGGATATTTCCAAATACGCCTCTTGATAATGGATATAATGAACCCAATACAGGAAGTGGGATATATAGTTTTGGATTGATTTCTGTAAAAGGAAATACGTGTTGCTTGATTGTATAATAACCGCCATGCCTTCCGTATGAAATAAAAGGATGGTGTGCGGCGAAAATGAGCAGCTTGTCTTCGTTCTTGTTCACGATATCTTTCAGTTCATCGAGCAATTCATCTTCGGTCTGGATTTCACAGCCATATCC